>JBAVMD010000604.1:0-13771 GCA_049689695.1 Chitinophagaceae bacterium
CTGTTTTGTCAAGCAGCGCATTGGCTTTTTCTTTTTCAGGCGTTTTATCATTCAATACCGGTATGATGACTTGTATCTTTTGATGTCCTGTGCAATTGACCATGAAGCCAGGACTGTCTGTGCTGCCTGTGACTATCACAATGGAATCCTTACCGTCACCGGAACCTGGTTGTGATATTTGAAATGTTAGTGTCTGGCCCATGTGCCTTATTTTACGAATTTTATGTTGGCTGGTCACCTGTTTGCTTATTCACCAATTTCAGCCAGCCTTCTGTGATGTGCAATGGTTCAAAGGTCAAAACGCCTTTCATCGCATTCTCAAGCACTACCTCTTTCCACAGCGTATTTTTTTCTTTTGAGAGAGTTATCCATCTCCATTCTTTTTCTGACATTGCCGCCAATGGCAATTGTACCTGCTTTGCAGAAGTAATGACCGGGCTTACCAGGAAGCTAAGCTGTATGGATTCTATTGCCTGGTCAATCAAATGACCGGGCAATTCATAAGATGCCGAAGGCAGGATTCCGCAATTTACAGGGAGAGCCAGTCGCGGGTCCATCAATACTACCAGGTCCATGTTCTGTGCCACGGCAACCGGCATGCCTGCGTTCCTGATAAAATAAGGATGCGCCGCCGGTTTATCAAACGCATAAGGCAGGTTGAAGCGCATATAATCGCCCTGCAAAAAATATCCTGCCAGCCCATCGGTCTTGCTTCTTACATCGCCGAGGTATACGGGAAACTTTACATTGGATAAGCTGGCATCGTATGTTTCCCAATCCCATCCCTGGTATTGTGCGGGCAGGTCGCGCAATTCAAGCTTGCACGATGCCTTTACAATAGCTACCGGGTAGCCAACAGGCAACGCCATGGTAATATGCTGCCGCGATGTTTTAGCGTGTGCTCTTTTCTGCAATTCATCTATATGATCTATCAGTGCGTTGAGTACTGCAGCCGTGCCGGTGGCCAGTATGCTTTTTACAACACTTTTTGCGTGTTCATTAAGATCGGCTTCGTCAATGCTTTTGTTCCCTTCAACACCTGGCGCATTGGTCCATGTGACAGCGCCGGCATCGCTTCTATCATCTACTGCTGCCAATGCACCCACTGCAGTTCCTGCCGCATCAAACACCATCAGGCTTTTGTCAAGCTTGTTGCACAACAGCCACCCGCATACCGGACTGGTGCCGGGATCACTATCTGTTTCCCTGCCGGCTTCGCTTGCAGACATCCATTTAAAACGAAGCCTTGCAGGTTGTGCAATGCGCAATGGCAATTGCATATAAGCTATTCCACCATCCATGATTACCGGCAGGCTTTGCGATGCATTGATCTTTCCGCGAAGTATATCCACAACCTGTCCGAATGAATCGATGATACGCAGGCCGGTTATTTTGAAATGGCCGCCGCGGAACGGGAAGAAGCCTGTTTCTTCTGACATTGGGTTCCAGGTGTACTGATCATCGATGTCCAGGATGAGGGGGTTAGTAATGAATTTATTTTCTGTTGAGCTGAATGACAAGGGCGGCAACTGCGTACTGTTCTCTCGCATGATGAGGTTATTATTCAACCCGCTCAATTCCTGCGACAATGGTTGCAGTGTTTCCAGTTGGGCGCTGCTTAAAAAAGAAAGGTCTTTTTTAAATACGGCCTGTATTTTTTTGCCAAGGTCCGCGGTAAGCGGAATACGCCCGCTGTATTTTTTTGATTGCCCTCCAGGCTTTATTTCTTTCTTAAAAACAAAATCAACATTGTTGTATATGCCATCATCTTTATTGCCAAAGTTCCATTTGCCCATCACATCATCCTGCGACGGTTTGTTATAGGATGGAAACCATTCCACTTCCCATTCCATGAATAGCGGCGTCCATGGCTGCACCCAGGAAGGGAATGAGAAGGGTAGGGGCAGCACAACTGTACTATCTTTTTCAGTTTTAAACTTTTCCCGCACAGGCTTTTTTACGAGGCCGCTGATTTGGTCTGCCAGGGCCTTCAATTTTTCCGGTGCAGGCGCCGGCCCGCCGTATAACTGATACGCCAGCTTAGCGGCGGCAAGCGACATTGAAGGATTGAGCAACTGCAGTTCGTTGAACAGAAGTCTTGTTTCAGAAGGAATGTTTTTGTTTGCAGGGAAGACAGCAGATGTAAGTTCATTCAATTGCGCTACAGGAACATTAATGGTCCGGGGATCACTTTCCTGCACGTAAGTGATCTTATTGATCAGTTGATTGGCAAACCGTACATTAAGCGCATGATCATCTTTGTATTTATCTGACGGTTGCACGCCTGTTATTACTACCGATGGATCTTTGGCGAGGTAATACGGCTGCATCTTTGTTTCTTTCACAGTAAGATCAGACAGCGGTGGCCTGGTAATAGCATCCAGTGCATTTCTCAAACCGGTTTCGCTTGTTCTCAATGCATCTTTCAAAACCATCAGTCTTGCTTTCAACTCATCTGTTCTTAACAGGATAGCTGATTTCACAGGCGCATCCCTGGAGTAAAGATTTTTAAGTTTAGTTCTCAGTTCATTCAGGCGACGCTTGTCATCGTCGGTGGTTTTGGGAAGCCTGCAATCTTCGGTGTAGGTCCATGTGCGTCTGAACCAGAAGGCGTATAACTGCGCCTGCAGGGAATGCAGCTCGTTTGTTTTTTCGTTGTACTCCGCCTGAAGCGCATTTAAATCTTTCAGCTTTTGCGAGAGGTCTGCCGGCAGGGGTGGGAATAAACCTGTTTTTTGACTGCCTGCATTCTTTGTTTCTTTTCTTTCAATTACCCAAACACTTCCGCCATGCAGGGTGTTGAACGTTTTGGCATGCACTTGTTTCTTCAGCACTTCTTTTCCTGAATCAGAATCAAAATCCGATATCATTTTGTATTGAAACGCAGCAAAAAAACTTTCCAGCGCACTGTTCTTTGCAGCAGGAATATTTTTAAGCACCAGTGGCGCCAGCGCATCCATGGCTGAATAGCCGATGCAGGCTTCAACAAATTCCGTATCGGGAAGTTGGGTATTGTTATACTGAAAGGTTGAGCCCTTCCACTCCACTTCAAATATCATGGAGTGGCAAAGGATGCCATCAGGGAGCAATATTTTGTCTTTGTTGTCTTCAGGCAGCTCAATTTCTAATGACAGCTCTTTCATTCTTTCGATCCATACGCTCACATCTTTCATTCCCTGTAAAATATCTTTTGATAGATCAGAGTACCAGCCGGTAACCATGTAAGCGTATAATCCATTGGGCGCTGCCACGCCTTTATCCATCATATCATCATGAAAACCGAACACGCCTTTGCAGGAAGCATAAGATGCGGCAAATGCAGGATCGCCGGGCGCCATGATAGTCAGGAACAGCGGATTGGCAGCGCTTTCTTTCCAGTTTTCATCGAAAGGAATTGTTCTTCCTGTCTGTATCGCTTCATAACTGCTGGCAGACGCTGTCAATGTTTTTTCATTGCCTGCATTGTTCAACAACAACCAGTTTGGATCTGCAGCATCTCCCTTTGTGATATGATCGCTTTCAACGATCCAGCTTTTCGTAATTGTCTTATCCCCGTTCAGCGCGGTGCGCACTATCAGCCAGCGGTTGGGCGTCAATGGAAAAACGGGAGCGCCGTCGGTTTCTTTTTGAACGCCGTGCCTGAAAACTTTCGGCAATACCCAATGCAAATGAACGCCTGGCTTGTAAATGGGCTCATCTTCCGGCTTCCGGTCAAAAGGTTCATCAAGATATTTGCCGAGGCCGTAGCTGGACAGTGAATTCTTCAGATTTAAAAGATTCAAAGCAGTGTTCTTCCATTTTGCGCCCTTTTGTTTTGCACCGGCCACCAGCGCATCCATGTACATTGGCAATAACAGCTTGCTGCCGGGAGTTAATTCACCCCGCGCTTTTACCTGCTGTTCCCAACTGTTTTGTTCATTAGCCATGATGCTTATTTTTCCTGCTCCCAGTTAACAGTGATCTCATTACGTATGGGCTGCGAAACCATTTCCATGGCAAAGCCGGCCGAATCGGTAGTTGCAGACAGTACCTTGTTCATTCCCGTCATCAACTCTGCCACGTTTATCACTCTCTTGCCCCGTTCGCCTCTCATGGGCACATCTATCATGGCCGGCGGAATTTTTTTATCGGTGCTTATGCCGCTGAGCTGTCTGGTGAAGTGCTTCGTATCGCTATCACCCGTTAAACCAAAATGAAGGTTTTCCGGCGGCTGATTGATCACGATGCTGGTGATAATGCCTTCACATAAGCAGAACAGTGTGTCAGGGGCTATTCTTTCCATGCGCACCTGTTGCAGTGTGCGTATAGCGACTGGCGGATCAGCGGCAGTGTCTTTGCCTTTTACTTCTATTTCAATTCCGCGCCAGCTTGCTACCAGGGATGATCGCAGCAGGAAGCCCGTGAAGCGCCAGTTGTCCTGCGCATTGGTTGGCGATGCAATCTCGTTTACATCATCGCCTTTTATGTTGATGCCTTTTGCTTTTACACGCTCTAACATTTCAGTTTTGAATTCCTGCGGGGTATAGCTGCCAGACAATTGCTTTTTAAATCTTTCGATCTGCTCCTTTTGAAATACCTCGGCCATGTAATTGGCACGCATGGCTTTTGTAAGCAGGTATTCGCGGTCGGCATCGGGGCCTACGCTCAATGCGCCATCCAGCAGGCACTCTATCCAGGAAGGGTCTATCCAGAAAAAGCGCAGTGCGCCGTACTCGGTCTTTACCGTTTCATCATTTTGTTTTTCTTCCCTGAATTTAGGCAACAGCTTTTCATCGGGCACCAGGTATTCCGGCGATATTCCATGCAGCATAGACAGCCGGCCCAAAAACAATCTCACCTCCGGCGGAACTTCGGGCTCAAATGCATTCAGGTTAAAATGCGTATTGTCGTCTAACTGTTTCTTCAGGTCTGTAAAAAGGTTATAAAAAGCCATGATATTTTTATTTCATGTTCTGGTTCCAGATTTCAAGCAGCAGGTTTTTCATAAGATCGTCTGATTCCATTTTGTGCAGGGCTGCGGAAAAATTTAGCTTCCCATCCGGTGAAATGGTTTGCGTATCGTCTTCAATAGTAAAATCGATGCGGCCTTTAAATTCCTGCTGCAACAATTGCTTTGCTACATCCATACGAAAATCTTTTGCATAAGTATTCTTCCAGTTGTTGAGCGCTTCCGCAAACCCGGGATTTTCCAGTGCCAGCAAGCGCCCTGCCTGCCAGGCGGCGGCATACGATACATCAAACATGCCAGTGTCTTCATCAAACCGCAAAGCGCCATCTCCTGAATTAAAAGTGTAATGCGGTGGCTTGGCGATATTGGCCGGCGCCAATGGCCCGCGGTACCAGGAAATGCTTTTAGCGCCGTGCCTGAAATCGTGGTTCAATGCGGTATATCCATAATGCAATGCCTGCTGCACCGCCGCATTGTTTACCGGTGCGCCGGTATTTATCCTGTACAAGCCTGCTTCATCATTTAATTTTCTTACAAGCGATTCATAGTCCAGGCCTTTTGCTTCAAAAGACCAATGCGACAATACCACCAGGCGGATGCTGTCTTCAGTAACAACACTGTTCTTAGATAAATACCTGTCATATCCTTCCAGCGAAACAAGGAACGCGGAATTGGCTTTGTCTTTTTCAGGCACCCTGTTGCAGATGATAACTGAAAACCAGCCTTTGGCATTTATATCCATTTCTTTGTTGCCGGTGTCTACCTGCCGTGCATGCGCCAGGTATGGAAGCTCTTCTTTATAGGGAACAATGTCTTTGAATAAATCTTTAGGCAGGTCTATGACGTTGTACCGGGGCGCACCCTTTTCATCTGCAACGGATTTATTGATCTCGTCATTATCCCATGGTTCTTTGGCTATAGCGGGAGCTGCAATTTTTTTTGCATCCTGCGGCGGCGCAAAAATTTCTTTCAGCAAAACATTCTGCAAGGTTATGTCATGCTCTTTGATCTCGTCTTCATCTAACAGGAGCAGCGCTATCCAGGGCGGCTTTATTTCGCCATCGCCTGCAACGGAGCCATCAATCGTCCTCTCCCAGGGAAGTGTTTTGCGGTTGAGAACAATGTGCGGCAGGCTGTAAAAATAACTGCCCGTGCCTGACGCCGGCGGGTAAACGCTGTATACATCATCAGGGTTTAATGCAAAGCGTGGCGCACCTATCCAGAACGCTGTTGTATTCTTATTGAACTCTGTTGGCTTGCCGTCCTTGTTTTTTTCATCGGGAATTTTCACGGTTTGCTTTGCACGAATGGCGTACTCGCCTGCCGTTAGCGGAGGCGGGCAAGCGCTCAGGAATTTTATCTGGCCGTTTTTTATTTTATCGTTATCGCTTAGCATTTACTACCTGCTTAAGATGGTTTAACGGGAACGGGTATATTGCTTCCGGGCCTTGCCAGGAACGGTATCTCCAAAAATTCAATGTCCGCATCACCGGTGAATTTGTTCGTTTCCATTTCGCTGGTTGAATAAAGTCCAAATCCAAGTTGGTTCAATGCTGCGCCAACCGAAAGCCTTTGCTGTTTATTCAGGTTCTTGCTGATGATCTCTCTTATTTTGGTCTTATCATTTATTAATGCATCTGAGTTAACAGGAAAGCTCACCAGCTTATCTTTTTTGATGATGAGGTTCTGGAAATCATTTTCAATATTTTTTTCTACGAAAGGCGGTGTTTCAGGTTGTTCGCGTGCATGGAACTGTGCGCCGGTCATAGCGTCTTTAATGATTTTTGCTTCCGGCACCTGCGAAGCAGGCAGTGGTTTTTCAGGCCCCCACAATGCATCGGCCACTCCTTTTGCAGAGCACATAACGTTCATAGGCTGCACATTCCATGCATTGGCGCCTGATTTTTTCTCCACCCATGATTGCAGCGTGCTGTCAAGCTCGCGCATGTCCATAGACTTTATGCCCATGCTTGTATTGCGTTGGCCATAAGTAGTGAACATCTGGCTGTCGCCTGTTTCCATCAGCGTATTGCTGTCAACAGCGCTGAAAGCATTGCTTTGGTCTTTTACGCCAAATTGCTTTACAGGTATAATTGTTTCCACAGTGAGCACAAGCTCATACGGGTTTGCAATGGTAACAGTATTGCCATCAGCATCTTTGTATTGTTTAATAACGCCGCCGGATATTCTTGTTTCAAGCGGTTGTGTTTCCACCGCATTGGAATGCTGCTGTTTTTTTTCAGGGATGAATGAACCGGTGAATTCTTTCCAGTTTAAAGGATCGGGCAATTGTTTTTTGTGATCGCCGAATGGAATGGTGAAAGAGAAGATGGTCCAGTCAACATATACTTCGCCTGCAAATGAAGGCCCCCAAATGTGCAGTTCAGCGCCCATTTCCAGGCTGAAATGCACTCTTACAAAAGCGATCTTTATGTTTGCCTCAATAGCAATGCGAATGCCCGCATTTATCTCGTAATAGAACGGCGCCCATGAAATGATCATGTCTGCCCAAAGCGTGAGCGAGGCCCTTATGAAAGACAAATTGTATTCCACTTCCCATCTGCCGCCGGCCATAATAGCTGTTGGCGTAAGCGCAAAATACATTTCACCATGAATGGAAAGCATGTCGCTCAGCTTCCACGTAAGTCCCAGGCGGTCTACACGGGGATAATGGGACGGAACTTTGAACCTTGGGTGATAGCCGCCCAGTGTTATAACAAAATCGCCTTCATGCCCGCCAGCGGTCCACACGTAAAAAGCAAAACCGCCGGTAAGCTTGCAATTCTTGTCCAGCACATAGGAGTTGTGCGTGATCATTGCATCCACTGCTATCACATCGCTGCCCTGGCCAAACCTTACAGCGATGGCCAGTTCAACATACGCAATGGCATTTCCTTGGGCAGGCCATTTCAGTACCGATAATCCCAGCAATGCAAATTCTACCCTGGTACCAAACTGCACGGTCACTAATACAAACGAATCGATCAGCTTAAAAGAATTGAACCTGATGCCAACCGCCAGCCAGTAATCACCGGGCGAAGAAGGGATCCAGTTGTTGTTGATAAGCTCCGATACAATGGCGTCCAATCCTTTGTCTGGGTCGGGATTCAATGCCATTGACACCAGCGGAAAATTGCGCACCTTGTCTATAGCCGGTACTTTTATTCGCCGGTTGTAACCAAAGCCTGCGGCTATCCCTGTTACAAAAAAGAAGGCCGGACCGCCAATAGGCCCGTTATACATGGCATAGATGAAAAAAGAAATCTTGTTATCCTGCAGCTTGCTATAAGCGCCGATGCCCGCAATGCCAAATTTTGCCGTGCTGAGTTTTGCAGCGCCGTAAAAAGAAAACTGTTCGCCGGACTTTGGATCTACCCTGATGAAAAGACCGCTTATTTCTATCGGGTCTTTTTTGAAAGAAAGACCAAGTCCGTCAATGTAAAATGCAGGTGTTCTTATTGGCCATTTCAATTCAAATCCTAAACCCAGGCCTTTCAATTGAATGCTGAGCATGGATACGGTGATGCCTGCATCCAGCAAAAGCACCAGCCGCTTGTTGATATATCCTATACCGATGCGTTGAAGGTCTACAGGCCCTAATTGCCTGGCAAGCTTTATCCATTTGGCTTTGCCTGAAACAGAGCCAGGCAGTGGCGTATAATCTTTGGTGGTGCTTTTGACCGCTTCGGTTTGTGACGATGTATCGGGGAGAAGAGAATAATACGCTTCCGTTTCACCTACCTGCATCAATAGGGAAACACCGAAATGCTTTGCAGGAGTGACTGCGTCAACAGGCAATCCTTTTACTGTTTCAGCAAGCGCTTTCAGTTCATCGTGGCCGAAGGCACCATAAGAAAGCGTAAGCATTACCTGTTTTATTCCGAAGGATTTTTCTTTTTCCATGACCTCGCCTACAAGCGGAAGATCATTCAAAGAAAACTCAACGCCGGCTCCCATTCCAAACAATACGTTGCCGGAGTTGCCGGTTTTGCTGTACAGCAGGAAAGCAGTAAAATCTTTCAGGTCAATGGAAATATCAGGTACCTGTTCTGCCAGCGATGGTGAAAGTATCCTGCCGGAAATATCCTTCAGGCTAATGCCTGTAGTTCCGGCATGATTATACTGCGCAAACAGGTAAGATGTTTGCTGGTTGTTTATTGTTGCGCTCAGGAATTTCAGGTCAAATTCATGTGCGCCCATTGCCAGCCTTCCACCAAATGCGGATGCCTTGTTTTCTTTTTTGTCAGTTGCCGAATCATAAGTGAGCGTGATATCGAGTGTACGCTCGCCAATGGTTAATTGCGTTTCCAACTCAAGCTTAAACTGGCTTGACTTTGCCCCTGTGCCATAAAAAATATAGAATGATTTGAAGGCAGGCAATGCACCCAGGCATTCGGGAATGGTGCTTGCATCAAAATCAGACTTGAATGCTTTTACCAGGTCTGCAAGGCCGATGCCGCCATTCACGGCAGACAATGAAGCATACGTCTGCTTTTCGGTTCCATCAAATCTTGCGCCGATGGAAATGTTGAACAGCAGTCCTTGCTTTCCTACACTGGTTTTACCCGTGATAAGAAAGGATAATTGAGATTTGTCTTCTGCCATAGAGCCTTACTCTGTAAGTTGTTTAGGCTCTGATTTCTTTTCTTCCTTTACTTCGTTGGTAAGTTGGAAACCCACTTCCTTGAGCGTAAACGCACCAAAAGTGATCTCGCTTCCCTGGGCGGAGCGGATATCAATATCGAATGTTCTTTTAGTGATGTTGAAATGGAACTGCTCGAAGTTGACAATAAAAGTCTGCAGCTTATCTTTTAGAGGAGTGCCGTCGGCTGTTTTGATCTCCGGATCAATCTCGGGTTCCGACTCTTCTTTTGCCTTGGCTTTTACCCATTTGATAAGCGCTGATACGTTGAGGCTGGAAGGCGGGTTTCCCTCTTGCCTGTCGCTGAGGTCTATTACCCACTGGCGATTGGTGCCCTTCCCCATGTTTCCCATTCTAACGTTGATGATAGCGGTGGGTGCATCGGGTGCAGCAGCGGCGGGATCTTTGATCTCCAGTTTACCGTTAATGTTAAGGCCGAATGATCCTACCGGTTCCAGGTTGGAAAGCTTGAAGATTTTATTTTCATAAGTATGTTCAAACCCTTTTGCCTGGTTATCGCCTTTTTCATCTGTCCAGTCAACACGGTATAGTTTTGGAAACTGGCCATTAGGGAAAGGGTCTGCCTCAATGTCTTTCCAACTAAAGCTGGCGCCGTCTTCTGTTGATACTTTTGTCAACGGCAAGGCAGTAATTACTACGGCTACAGGAGATGCGCCGTCGAGATTGAAGATCGCTAACGATTTAATTGACATGTGTGATCCGGTTTAAAGTTTAATAATTAATAGCAGGGTATTTAATATATTTCTGTATCAATTCCATGAAAGCCGAAATAAACATCTCCGGTGTTCTGTAATTTAAGCATAATAACATTTTGCACTCCGGTTGGCGAACTGAATTTGAGTTGCTTCTTAACAATGTCTGCGGGAATGATGATCGATTCGGGCCGCATCCTGAGAGAAGAAGAATATAAAGTTGAAGAAATCCCGATAATACCTGGAGAAGGCCTGAAAACAGCAGGATCAGTTCCTACTGTAACATTCAATGATCCTCCTATCCAATCTCCATTGATCTCATGAAATGTTAGTAAAAGATCTTTATCGGGATCGATCACTTTAACGTACACTGTTGCTGTGGAATTTGGCTTAACCCTTACAAATCCGTCGTTATTTGTAAGGCTGCCCCATTCAACATCGTTGTAGGTTTCTCCATTCAATCCCCAATGAAACGATACCGCCGGCTGTTGCATGAAGCCATTGGGGTTGGGCACCATGGCCAGCCCTGACATATACAATAACCTTGCATTGGTATTATTCGGGCCCTGCACTACAAGGAATTTTAGTTTGCCTGCATTGGAATATTTTGCCACGTCTGCCGCAGTGATAGGAAAAACCATCCAGCCATGAGCGGGAGTTTCCTTGAAATTATTGAAAGGGCTTAGCGTATAGGTTGAAGAAAGATTATTGCCATTAGCATTGTTTGAAGATATCGCTAACCTGACAACCGGCTGTTTATTGGCATCGCATAACCATACGGTCCATACAGACCATCTGTCGGAATCTATGGTTGATATCAGCAGGTTATTATGCACGTTAGGCGTTACCGGCAGGGTAATAAAGATGCCATTATCTGGTTGTTCTGTCTGCGTAGACAATCCCATAAATTCAACCATGTATTTGTTATTCCATTTGGTCTTGCAATAATTGTCGGTAACCTTTGCGCTGCCTTTAGTTTCCAGCACGCTCATTATCGAATTGCAATCGTATCCGCCCCAATAAAAAGATGGATTGCCATAAGGCCTGAAATCTCTCCTGGCGCCTTTTTGCCATGAAGCGTTGCCGCTTGCATCCGAGGTCAGCGTTTTTCCTTCGCCTGGTGCGCCGCCGGAAATTTTCAGTTGGCCTGCAACATCCAGGTTGGATCCGGTGGTGAGTTTTCCGTTGATCTTTGCATCTCCGGAAACGTCGAGGTTTGAGCGTTGGGCAGGAGAGCCAACAGAAAGGTTGCCTGTTATGTTTGCATTTCCGCCGACCGTTAGCTGTCGCAGTACTTTTGCGGAATCGGACTGCATGGTTCCGGTAACTGATATTTGCTTTTTTGCTTTTAAGCTGTTTACAGTTATGCTGTCGGAAAAATCTGCCGCACCTTCAACGGAAAGCTTTTTATTTCCTTTCACCCGCATGTAAATGTTACCTTCTTTATCGATATATAATGGATCGGTAGGGGATTGGGCTGCAGCCGTGAGTGGTAAGATAAAAAATGCTAAAGCAGTTAGTGGCTTTATGTTCATAAAGGAAGTGGTTTGGCAATGAAAAAATTAACTGAAGGGTCTTGGCTATATTCTGTGGTCACCGGTAAGAAGGGATAAGATATGAAAAAAAATAAAATAAGAAGTTTATTTGGATTAGGATAAATGGGGCGATGCTATAGGTAGGTATTATTGATTACGTAGGATAAGTGTAAGATAAGCGTAGGATGAGCGTAGGATAATCGTAAATATGCAAGCTTGCATGGCATCTTCTTATAACTAACAGCCATTGCATACGAGTAATATTTATGAATTTATAGATTACATAAAATTAATAAAGCAAGTATCCAAATTGCTAATATAATCTTTGCCGCAATATGTTTGAAGGAGATCAGCCATAGAAAAATAAAGTACAACACAAGATATGCGATCATTCCACCGATGAGCCACGTCCAATTTATTCCTCTGGGAAAAGGTATCTCATCAATGATTTGTGAGACAAACACATGAATGATATAAATAGAGGCCCACGACAGTGCTAATGATATACCCCCTTTAAGTCCTCCTGTACCTTCAATGCTACCGTCATCTACGTACCCTTGAACAAATTTTCCGTCCGATGTATACCCTGTAAAGTTCTTCGATGCGCTCATTCCCATAAGCCCAAGAATGAAGCTGAGCAGAAGACCAGAATAAAACCATACATTCAAGGCAGAAGAAACTTTTAATGACTCTGCAACCCAATCTTGTGACCCTAGCAACTTAAAATTGTTAAACTGCAGAATTTTCCATTGTCCGTTAAAATTTAAAGCCGAGATCTCCCCCGCATATAACTCATCACCGCTTAAAATTTTGATTTTACCATTAACGTATCCAAATTCTTTGCCTTTCGGAACAGTCAATAAAATAGTACCGGCATAAAATTGCCTTGTCTTACCTTCCTCAAGATGCGAGGCTTTCCTTTTTATCTGAGTAAGCTTTAAGGACTTTAGCCTAGCAAAATCCTGGTTGTGCATCAGAAATTGCTTTATATCTTTCTCCTCAGTCCAAATTCGATAGGAGTTGGCTTGTATCTCAGCTTTGGTAACTAACATTTTTTTTGCAGATACTGTGTCATCTCCATTGACTGCACTGAACAGACTATAGAATAGATTTTCAACTTCTATTGTACTATCGTCTTTTCCGCAGGACAAAAATCCTGCGGCCAGAATAAAAAGTAAGGCAACCGTCTTATATCTCGAAGACATAATAGATGATTAACAAGTGTGATATTAGGAACACTATAAGCTCCGATAGGTCGTGTATATAAAAATAGAGCCAGAAACCAAAGTAAAAAAAGGTGTTTTAGCGGTGAATACAGGATTGAATTAAACTTAAGTAATTTAGGGAAGGTTATAGCGAAAGATTATAGAATATTTCAATGCGACAAGTATTCCTTACTCTCGACGTAAGAATACGTTTTAATCCTATAAAACATTCGTGAATGATTCACTCAGTTAAATGCGAGCGCTAAGTAATACAAAATCGGATGCGGTTTTAATATAGTTCGCAATAAAATCCAGGGAATCGCAGTTTGGATAAAAACTCTGAAAATTTACCGGAACGCCCGCTTTGATGGAGTTCGAACTTATTGAGAACGATTACAGGCAATCAGTGACCTCTTAATGAAATTGCATACACCTGCGATATTCTTCCACTACTAAAGCCCTATAGTCAATAAACTTTGGTAATAATATGGTTCTTTCAATCTTGGGCTAATACTCTAATTTCCGGCTGTGCCGACCATAAAACCTCAGAAAAAGGGTGTTTTTCACGTATGAGGTCATTAGCCGTAATGGATATATTTACAAAACTAGGTTGTTTAAGCCAGCAATGCCCCTCACTTCATAAATTTTAGATTTAAACACTAAATATCAGAGCAATTATTGCTCCATTTTTGAAAGTAAAAATAATAGAGCTATGGCGCGTTATAGAT
>JBAVMD010000605.1:0-1536 GCA_049689695.1 Chitinophagaceae bacterium
TCCAAAACCAGCGGCCCCCAGCCAGGTTGAACCTTTTATGTTTATAGTGACGGTATTGGTAAGCGTGTTTACTACTGCCCAACTCTGCCCTGCGTTGGTAGTCCTGATCAGTTCTGCGAACTCATTAAAAATATAACCTGTATCCTGGCTGGTAAAGTGGACTTTACGATTGGTAATACCGGAAGGTTTAGGACTCAACCATGTCCATTGAGCGTAAGTCACGGAACACGAAAACAGTATACAGCAGGTCAGGAGAATCTTGTTCATAAAGTCTTATCTGGATTTGAAATACATCAGGTCTGAACAGGCATTGGATAAGAGCACGAAGGATAAGGAAAGCCTGCAAAAATAAATGCTCTGCTACGTAAGATTGTTACCTGTATGTTATTGAAATACAGAAGATAAGAGGCGAAATGCCGGTTAGCACGAATTCCCTTAAATACTGCACACTTATCAGGCAGGATGTGCCAGTTATCAGACCTGAGAATTTTACTCAGTCAGCGTAAAATTCGATATACCGCATACATATTATCAAACAGATTCACGGGCAAATGCCAACCAGATAGAAACCGCGGAACATCTTTGTTCATGTGCAGCAAAAAATTCAATCCGTATTTCATGATATAATAAACCGATTGATGCCTGGTCACATATCCGGCGGCCAGTTTTTCGCATGAATGCTCCGGCTGTTGCATCAGCATATCGAGATTTGTGCGGGAGAATAAAGAAAGATGGTATTTATTGTAATAATGCCATCGCTTTCCTGCAATACGGGCGAGCAGGCTACCGGTATCTGGCGTTGAAATAAATACGATGCCTCCCGGCGAAAGCATTGTACTCACTGTTTCAATGAGCGAACGAGGTAATTCGATGTGCTCGAGCACATCTGTAAGTACGATGGCATCGAATTTCCTTTGCGGATGTTTTATTTGGAACGAGAACACATCGTCTTTAAAAAAATAATCGTCATTCTTTAAGAAAGTATCGAACAATGCCGCGGATGGTTCCAGCCCGTAAGCATCATATCCTTTCGCACGCAGATGTTTTACAAACTTGCCGCTGCCGCAGCCGATGTCGAGAACCTTTCCTTTAAGCGAAGAATATTTCAGCAACTTTTTAATAATTGCATCGTGGTTTTTTTGATCATGCGGTTGTTCGCTGAAATAATTCAGGTAAGCTGGTTCAAAATCATCAATGGTATTTTGCAGGTTAGGATTGACCGCGGGCTTAGCAAATACAAATCCGCAATGAATACAACCGTAAAAAGGAATATCCTGTTTTTTAAATAGCAGTTTTATTTTGTTGCTGTTGCAGAGAGAACAGGATTCATATTGCATTCTTAGTTGGTAATTTTTAAAAGATTTCACGCAAAGGCGCAAAGGAAGACGCAAAGGCGCGAAGAAGGGAACGCGGATCATTAGGATTTTTTAAGATTTATTAGGATAAGTTGTTGCAATTACAAAATCCATTTAAAAATGTCAGGGACAAATCCTAAAAAATCATAACCGATCCTAATGATCCGCGTTCCCTTCTTTG
>JBAVMD010000606.1:0-12823 GCA_049689695.1 Chitinophagaceae bacterium
GGCTGTTACCATTAACGGCGCCAGCGGTTTCACATCACTGTTGATCAACACTGGTGAGATCACTAAAAAAGGTATCGACATCCAGTTGAATGCCCGTCCTATCTGGAGCAACAACTTCAAATGGGAATTCAATGGAACATGGGGACGCCTCCTCGAGAACAAGGTTGTGAAAATTGCTGAGGGTGTTGACCGTCTTACTATTGAAGGTCTTTGGGGTACAACAGGTCCGTTGCTGGTACATGCTGAAGGCAAAGAGTGGGGACAGATCTATGGTAATGGTATCAAGCGTATCAATGGCCAGCCTGTATTAAATAACGAAGGTTTCTTCGTGAACGATCCTGCTGTATACTACGGAGGCGCGCTTCCTGATTATACAGGTGGTATTCAGAATACTTTCGAGTTCAAAGGTTTTGTGGTAAGTGCTAACATCGACTACCAGGTTGGTGGTAAATTCTTCTCACTTTCTGATATGTGGGGTTCTTATTCAGGCCTTACAGCAAGAACTGCCGTAAACAATGATAAAGGCAACCCAATCAGGGATGCTGTTTCAGACGGCGGTGGTGTTCACGTATTTGGTGTTGATGTAGACGGAAAGCCGATCGACAGATATGTTGAGGCTCAGGATTACTTCCACAACCTGTACAACAACAAAGTGTTTGATGAGTATGTATATGATCTCACATTCGTGAAACTGAGAGAGCTTTCTGTTGGCTATAACATCCCTGTAAACAAGATCGGAACAATCAGCAAATGGCTTAACCGCGCAACTTTCTCATTAGTTGCAAGGAACCCTGTGCTGATCTATGCAAAAACTAAAGATTTCGATCCTTCAGAGGTTAGCAGCATCAGCGGTGAAGCTGGTCAGTTCCCTGGAAGCCGTGGATTTGGTTTTAACCTGAGATTGGGCTTCTAATTAATCGTTAAACGTAAAAATGAAGAAAATGAAATTAAATAAATATGCATGGATGCTTGGGCTGTCAGGTTTGATAAGCCTCGGCGCTTGTGACAAGATCAAAGATTTCGGGGATACCAACGTAAACCCGTCGGCTACTACCGTTCCTATTATAGGTGCATTGCTTACTAACGTAGAAGCCGGAATAGGCGGATATGCTGCACAAACAAGAGGTGGTTTATACGCGCAGCATCTTTCAGAAACGCAGTACACCGATGCCTCTTTGTACAGCTTGCCACAGCTTGATTTTTCAGGTGAGTATTCAGGATCTTTATACGATCTGCAGAATATCATCAATACAAATCAGAGCAATAATATGACACAGGTTGCACGCATCCTGAAGTCATACATATTCTGGACAATTACAGATCGTTGGGGCGATGTTCCTTATTCAGAAGCGCTGAAGGGAAATCCAACTCCTAAATACGATTCACAGGAGTCTATTTATAAAGGGGTAATTGCTGAACTGACCAGCGCAGTTGCATCTTTTGATGCTACTTCAGCTATCACCGGCGATGTTATATTCAGCGGCAACGTTGCTAAATGGAAAAAAGTTGCCAATTCTATAAGAATGCTGATGTCCCTGAGATTGTCAAAGCAATATCCTGGTGCTTCAGATTATGCAGCAACCCAGTTCAAGGCTGCTTTGGCCGATGCAAACGGTTCAATTGCTACCAACGCGGATAATTTTACTATCGTTTATCCCGGTGGTGCAGCATTCAGGAATCCCTGGTACAATGCATATGATGGAAGAAAGGATTTTGCAGAAAGCAAAACCATGACCGATATGCTGGCCTCTTTGTCTGATAGCCGTGCAACGGTATTCGGCGGAGCTACAGAAGATCAGAACAAGGCAAATTCTTTGTGGGATGATCCTTCAACCACCGGTTTTCCTTATGGTCTCAAAAGGTCAAGCGCTGAAGCTTTCTCTGGTGCAAACCCAACATGGGCCCGCATCTTAAGAGGCGACTTCCGCGAGCAAACAGATCCATTGGTGGTTATTGGTGCCGCAGATGTATTATTGGCACGTGCGGAAGCTGCTGACAGAGGATGGACTACTGAAAATCTCGTAACAACTTATCAAATGGGTGTAGCTGCATCATTTGAACAGTGGGGCCTTGCTGCTCCGGCTGCTTCATATTTTGCAAATGCCAACGTAGCGCTTACTGCTGCTGCCGGAACAGGTGCTAACCTGAAGCCGATAGCTACTCAGCAGTGGATCGCTTACTATCCTAACGGATTACAGGCATGGTCTAACTGGAGAAGAACAGGTTTCCCGGTTCTTACTCCTGCACCAGATGCGGTTAACACAACCAAGCAAATCCCCCGCAGGTATACTTATGGTACCGGCGAGTATGGAACCAACCCGGATAACGTGAAAGCTGCGGCTGGCACAATCCAGGGCGGAGATACTCAGGATGGACGCGTTTGGTGGGATAAACCATAATATAAATTAATTGACAGCCGGTGCAAGCAATTGCACCGGCTGCAATTGCTAGAACTACACACTTAAAACATAATCAAATGAAGTTGTTAAACCGCAGAATATTTGGCCTTCTTGCAATAGGAGGTCTACTGTTTGCATCCTGTACAAAACAGGCAGACTTTAACAGTGCTGGTGTAACAAGGGTGAAACTCCCCCAGGGTGTTGACGAGAAATTCGCCATAGCTCTTGATTTCAAACCCGGCCTTACCGATGTAGTATTACTCGACGTAAGAAGGGATGCCCCCACAAATGCAGAGCTTCAGAAAGCGATCACAGTAAAAATAAAAAATGATCCTACCATCGTGACAGATTACAACTCTGCACATGGCACCAGCTACATTGCACTGCCGGCTGCAGCATACACTGTTGACCCCGGTAATCCGTTCAATGGTACAGAGTGGACAGTTACATTCAACTCCGGTGAGCACGCAAAGCCCCTGCTGATAAAATTGGATCCAACTAAACTGGACCTGTCTCAGCAATATGCTTTAGGATTTACTATCACCGATCCTGGTGGCGCTACTATTGCTAATGGCCTGCAAAGCGCCATGATCGAAGTAGGTGTTAAGAACAGGTATGATGGTATATATCGTGTTACCGGCACAATGACTGACATTGCAGCGCCAACTATTACAGGATATTTTCCACAGGATGTTGACCTGGTTACAACCGGAGCGGCTTCTGTAGTAATGATCCCAAGAGACCTGGGTATTTCAGGTCACCTGATCCTGAGTGGCACTTCTCTCAGCTATTACGGCAGCTTCGGGCCCGTGTTTACATTTGACCTGGCTACAGATAAAGTTATTTCTGTAACCAATTCTTACGGACAGCCCGCAGGTAATACCCGTTCTGCTGAGATCGATCCATCTGGTATCAACAAATGGAATGCATCTGATAAGAGCATGGATGTAAAATATTTTATGAAGCAGCCTAACACTGTTACAACTGCTCCATTTATCCGTGTTTATTTCAACGAGCATTTCGAGTACTTAGGATCTCGTTAAAATCCGGGTAGAGGTACTCTTGATGAGCATAATTATTGGAATAAACCATAATATTGCAAATTGATTTTCGGCCGGTGTAAGCAATTGCACCGGCCGAAAATTAATAGAAAAGAACAGAAATAAAATAGAACCCTCAATTTAAAAACATAATAAAAAATGAAGATGTTGAATCGCAGAATGTTTGGACTTCTCGCAATAGGAGGCCTTCTGTTTGCATCCTGTACAAAACAGGCAGATTTTAATAGCTCTGGTGAAACGCGCATAAAGCTCCCGCAAGGCGCTGATGAAAAAGTTGCGTTAGCGCTTGATTTCAAACCAGGTCTTACCGACGTAGTTTTATTGGACGTAAGAAGAGATGCGCCTACAAACGCAGAGCTTCAAAAAGCGATCACAGTAAAAATTAAAGACGATCCTGCTATAGTAACAGCGTATAATGCCGCACACGCTACTAATTACATCGCGTTGCCCGCTGCTGCATATACTGTTGATGCAGGTAACCCGGTAGCTGGTGGTATCTGGACAGTGACATTTAACGCAGGTGATCATGCAAGACCTTTGCTGATAAAATTAGATCCTACTAAATTGGACCTTAGCAAGCAATATGCTTTGGGCTTTACCATTACAGATGCTGGTGGTGCCAAGATCGCCAGCGGCCTGGAGAGTGCAATGGTAGAAGTAGGCGTGAAGAACAAGTATGACGGTATTTATGCTGTAATATCGGGTAATGTAACAAGATATACTGCTCCCGGTACAGTAGAGAACCCAAGCACATTAAATGGACCTTTAGCCGGAAATCCTGATGTAACAATGACTACAGTAGGCGCTAATACCGTTGAGATTTCAGGTCTGCAATGGACAGCAGGAAGCAATTCCGGTGTTGGTGGTATAAACAACTTAAGGGCTACGATTGACCCGGTAACCAATGCAGTAACTATGCAGGCTTTAGGCAATCTAACACTTACCAACTGGGCAGGAAAGGATAACAGATATGATCCTGCAACCAAAACTTTTTACCTCGCCTTCAGGTGGAATCCCACTGGGGCTGTCAGGGAATACCAAATAGTTTTACAATACAAAGGACCAAGATAACATTGTCAGGTTTATTTTTTTCAGGCACCGCCTCCTTAGGGCGGTGCTTTTTTTATGAGGAAAATTATCATTACCCCATTTTACATTTCGGTACTTTTGTGCAAATTCACCAGCATGGAGCAGAATCAAAACAATAACAACAGCCAGTTAAATATTGAGATCTCAGAAGAAGTTGCGGAAGGCTCTTATGCCAACCTGGCCATCATCACGCACAGCCATGCGGAATTTGTAATAGATTTCGTGAACGTAATGCCGGGAACTCCAAAAAGTAAGGTTAAATCACGCATCATATTTACCCCGCAGCATGCCAAGCGTTTTATGAAAGCGCTTACTGATAATATCCATCGCTTCGAAGCAGTCAATGGAAAGATCCAGGACATAGAAGAAGTGCAACTGCCGATGAACTTTGGCGGTCCTACGGCGCAGGCATAGAGTTTATTAGTTTATCAGTTTATTGGTTTTAATGGTCATTTAGTCATTAGGTCAATGAGTCATTCTAAAATGATGAACCCACTACCTAATGACCTAATGACTAATGACTAAATGACCCAATGACCAATAAACTAATAAACCAATAAACTAAATCAGCCCCTCATCCGCAAAGCTGTAATACCCCTCTTCACTTACGATGATATGATCCAATAATTGGATATCGAGATATTTTCCCGCCTCTATAATATTGCGGGTAAGTTCTATATCAGAGCGGCTGGGTTTGAGACTGCCCGATGGATGATTATGGCACAGTATGATACTTACGGCATTTTCCAAAAGTGCTTTTTTAAAGACTATGCGCGGATCGGCAACAGTTGAAGTAATACCACCGGTGCTGAGTATTTCAAAATGATTGATACGGTTACCCTGGTTAAGGAAAAGCACCCCGAATACTTCATTGGTATGATCTTTAAACCTCGATCTGAGGTAGTTAGCCACATCCCGGCTTTCCCTGAAAATGTCTTTTTCCAGGTTTAAGACACAGGACCTTCTTCTCAGTTCAAGGGCCGCGGCAATTTTTACCGCCTTGGCAAACCCCATCCCTTTAATGCTCATCAACTCCCTGACACTCAGTTTTCCTAAAGTGTTCAGATCATTTTTACCCAGCGCCAGTACATCTTTGGCCAGTTGCACCGCGCTGGTTTCCCTTGTTCCCTGGTTTATGATAATGGCCAGCAGCTCAGAATCACTGAGGGCCGCCGGACTTTTCCTATAGAGTTTTTCCCTTGGCTGGTCATCTAAAGCCCAGTCTTTTATCGAGTATTTTTGCGCTTGCATATCATCCTCCCATTTTATACTTTCAAGGTACAAACGCTTTAAGAAGATACAATACTTTTCACCCTTATTGCGTTATCCGATTCGTAACCTTTGAAAAACTAAAATCCAAATGAAAAGGAAAACCATTGCTGCCATTGGCGGTATCCAGCCCCTGCTATTCTGTGTTGGCATGTACATGATGGCCTTATTTTTCTCCATGTTCGTTTGCTCCTCTATTTTTTACGCTATTAACCCCAAAAAGGGTTCTGAAGCTGACATGGTAAAAACAGCCACCAGCAACACATCTTCTGGAAAAGAAGTATTGGCCTCTATTAAGTGAGGTCTTTTTTGTGCCCTGTAAATCCGTACCCGGTTCAAATATGCGCCGATTACGGATTTTTTTGCTTTATAAAATAAGTTACGGGTTACGGGTTATAGGTTACGGAACGCCTTTGTAACCCATGACCCGTAACAATTTTTTATCCCCTCTATAGGCTTATCCTGCCTTAAGTTCTATCTTCGCCGCACAATTTTTAAATTGGTATGCAGGCGTCTCCCAAAATTTTTTCCGGAACCAGTTCACAATACCTCGCAGAAAAAATTGCAAAACGCTTTGGTACGCCCCTGGGCAAAATAACCATTCAGCGGTTCAGCGACGGTGAAATTCAACCCATTTTTAATGAAAGCATCCGGGGCGATATGGTCTTCCTGGTGCAAAGTACCTTTTCACCGGCAGAGAACCTGATGGAGCTGCTGCTGATGATAGATGCTGCCCGCCGCGCCTCGGCCTATAAGGTAATAGCGGTGATCCCGTACTACGGGTATGCCCGCCAGGACCGGAAGGATAAACCCCGTGTGGCGATAGGTTCCAAGCTGGTTGCCAACATGTTAACCGCTTCTGGCGCAGACAGGGTGATCACCATGGACCTGCATGCCCCCCAGATCCAGGGGTACTTTGATATACCTGTTGATCACCTCGATAGCTCGGCTATTTTTATCCCCTACATAGAGCAGTTAAAGCTGGAAAACCTTACCTTTGCGGCCCCTGACGTGGGAAGCGCTAACCGCATCCGTGAGATCGCCACTTATTTCAATGCAGAAATGGTGATCTGCGATAAACACAGGAAGCGCGCCAATGAAATATCCAGCATGGTGGTCATTGGAGATGTAGCAGAAAGGGACGTAGTTCTTATAGACGATATCTGTGATACCGGCGGAACATTGGCCAAATCAGCAGGTTTATTGAAAGATAAAGGTGCGCGCAGTGTACGTGCGCTTTGCACACACCCTGTATTGAGCGGCAATGCCTATTCAAACATCGAGAACAGCGTGCTGGAAGAATTGGTTGTGTGCGATACAATCCCGATGCGTCAGCAATGTTCCAAGATAAAAGTGCTGAGTGTGTCGGAATTATTTGGAGTAGCCATCCGCAATGCATTTGAGAACAGGAGCATTACCGGTTTGTTTATTCATTCTCAAATGAGAAACCGTTGACTTGAAGTAAGGCACAAGAGACAAGGAACAAGGCACAAGGAACAAGCGACAAGGCACAGGAAAGAAACAAGGTACAAGGATGAAGAATGAAAAATGCAGAGGTTTTGAGTAGACTAATAAACCAGTAAGCAAATAAACCAATAGACCAATAAACAAGTAAACAATAAACATTCATAAATGAAAACAATTACAATCGAAGGACAACTGAGGACCGAAACTGGTAAAAAAGCCGCCCGCCAGCTTCGCTCTCAGGAACTCGTGCCTGGTGTAATTTACGGGGGCGCGAAGGAGATTAATTTCTCTGCTCCGGCCAAGAGTTTTAAGAACCTGGTGTACACAGCCGATTTCCAGTTAGCAGAAATTAAGATCGATGGTGAGTCTTACAGATGTATCATGAAAGACCTGCAGTTCGATAAAGTATCTGATCTGTTGAATCACGTGGATTTTCTTCAATTAGTTGAAGGAAGACCCGTGGTAGCAAGCATTCCTATTAAGTTCACTGGAGCTGCAGTAGGCGTGAAGAATGGTGGTAAACTGATCACTAAGATAAAGTCGCTCAAAATAAAAACAGAGCCGCAATATCTGAGAGAGAACATCGAAGTAGATGTTACTGAACTCGACATCAATGGCAACATCCGTGTAGAAGACGTGAACATCGACAACTACGAGATACTGAATTCTCCAAGAATTCCTATTGCATCTGTAGTTACAACACGTCAGTTGAGACAGGAAGAAGCTACCGATAAACCAGCAGCGGCAGCGGCTCCTGCAGCAGCAGCTCCGGCAGCTAAAGCGGCACCCGCGGCTAAAGCACCGGCAGCTAAGGCACCGGCTGGAAAAAAATAATCGGGAAAATAATAATTATGCTGCCCAGTCTTTTATGGCTGGGCTTTTTTTTAAAATACCACTAAGAGGGTATAGATTTAAACAAGTATTTTATTCAACTTTAAATGAGCAAGTTTTTACTGGCGGGACTGGGGAACATTGGGGCCGATTACGAAGGCACGCGGCACAATATCGGGTTCGATATTGCAAATGCACTGGTCCGCAAGCATGAGGCGGCGTTTACCACGGAGCGGCTTGCCCAGGTTGCCAGGTTGAGATGGAAAGGCAAAACTATTATTTGCCTTAAGCCTTCAACATATATGAATCTTAGCGGAAAAGCCGTTAAATACTGGATGGACAAGGAAGCCGTTCCCTTAGAGGGAATAATGGTGGTGGTGGATGAGCTGGCGCTTCCATTGAACAAGGTGCGTGTGCGCCGCAGCGGAAGCGCGGCTGGGCACAATGGCCTGAAAAGCGTAGAAGAGGTACTTGGAACCGATCAGTATGCAAGGCTGCGGTTTGGTATCGGGAACGACTATCCCAAGGGAACGCAGGTGGATTATGTGTTGGGTAAATGGACACCGGCTGAGCAGCCCCTGGTAAAATTAAAGATCGATAAGTGCGCAGAGCTGCTGGAAACCTTTGTTGCAACAGGAATTGAGAGAACTATGAACCTGTATAACAAATTAGAGTTTTCCTTATGATTTGTACAGTTGAAATATTATTTTCGCATAAATATTAACTTACGCAGAAGTAATATTTTGATATTCATTATGCCTATGACCACCGATACCCGCCTTTCCAGGCAATGAAAATTGAAGACAAAACACCTGTTAAATCCTAATTGAATATGAAGATTTTCTGTGTAGGCCGTAACTATGTGGCTCACGCGAAGGAACTTGGCAACGATGTGCCCGATGAACCTATCGTGTTTATGAAGCCTAAGAGCGCATTGTTGCAGGCACATACGCCTTTTTATTATCCCGAATTCACCAATGAGCTCCATTATGAATGTGAGCTGGTGCTGCGCATCAGCAAAAACGGGAAATATATACAAGACCGTTTTGCAAGTAAATATTACGATGCTGTTTCAGTTGGGATCGACTTCACCGCCCGTGATATCCAGAACGAACTGAAGGAAAAAGGGCTTCCCTGGGAAAAGGCCAAGGCCTGGGACAATTCAGCCGTAGTAGGCAAATGGATCCCCCTCCCGAACATAAAGAATAAGAAAGACATCAACTTTTGCCTTTATAAGAACAAGGAATTGGTGCAGCAGGGTAACTCAGGTTTAATGTTGAATAATTTCGATAAGATAGTATCCTACATCTCCAACTATTTTTCCGTAAACATAGGCGACCTTGTATTCACCGGCACTCCCGCCGGCGTAGGGGAATGCGTTGTAGGCGATGAGCTGGAAGGCTTCATTGAAGACGACAGCTTGTTGAGTGTGGAAATTAAATAAGCTATGAGCTGCGAGCCACGAGCTTCGAGCATTGCTCGCCGCTCGCAGCTTATCGCTTACGCCTTTTCTTGCTTCCTGTACCTTGTGCCTTGTCCCTTGCTTCCCATGCCTTACATTTGCCCTTTTGCTTGCTATGTCCAATCCCGAATTAATGTTGAAAGCCTGGCGGCTTATGTGCGCTGCACGCGCCATGGCGGATACCTACGAAAACAATCGCCAGATCTGCAAATACGTTCACTCCACCTCCAGGGGTCACGAAGCCATTCAACTTGGCACCGCCTTCAATTTATTGCCTTGTGATTTTGTAAGCCCGTATTATCGTGACGAAAGCCTTTTGCTGGGCCTGGGATATACACCTTATGAGATGATGCTGCAATTACTGGCAAAAGCAGATGACCCTTTTACAGGTGGCCGCGAATATTATTCTCATCCTAACAGCCGGGCTAACAACAAACCTGGTATCATACACCAAAGCAGTGCTACGGGCATGCAGGTGATCCCAACAACAGGGATTGCACAAGGCATACAATATCTTGAACGCACAAACTCGCCACTGTACAGGAGAGGGGATCAAGGGGAGTCCCCTGTTGTTGTTTGCTCTCTCGGCGATGCAAGCATAACCGAAGGGGAAGTGAGCGAGGCTTTCCAGTTTGCCGTGCTGAAAAAGCTGCCCATCATATACCTGGTGCAGGACAACAACTGGGGCATCAGCGTAACGGCCGAAGAAGCGCGTGTAATGGATGCGTATGAATATGCGGCCGGCTTTCCCGGAATGGAGCGCAGGCGCATTAACGGAAGTGATTTTATAGAAAGCTACCAGGCCATGCAGGAAGTGATAGCGCATGTGCGTCAGCACCGTTCCCCCTACCTGGTACAGGCTAAAGTTCCCTTGCTTGGTCATCATACCAGCGGGGTGCGCAAAGAATTTTATCGTACAAAAGACGACCTGGAAAAGCATGCGCTGGACGATCCCGGCCCCAGGCTGAAAAAGCACCTGCTTGTATCAGGCTTCGATGAACATCAGTTAGGTCAGATCGAAGAAGAAAGTTTTCAATACGTAGCTGAACAATTCCAAAAAGCCTGCGAGGCTGCGGAGCCCGACCCTGCAACAGTATCACATCATGTATTTGTTCCATCTCCCGTAACCGAAGAAAAGGGAGAACGTTCTCCTGCTGCTGCACAAAAAACGATCATGGTAGATGCGGCACTCTTTGCCATTCGTGAGATCATGGAAGATTTTCCTGAAGCCGTTTTGTACGGTCAGGATGTAGGCCGGCGGCTGGGCGGTGTATTCCGAGAAGCGGCTACCCTGGCCGAAAGGTTTGGCGATCACAGAGTTTTTAATACTGCCATACAGGAAGCATACATCATAGGATCCACGGTTGGTATGAGCGCAGTAGGCGTAAAGCCTATAGTGGAAGTTCAGTTTGCAGATTACATCTATCCCGGGTTCAATCAATTGGTAACGGAAATATCAAAATCCTGCTACCTCAGTTGCGGTAAATTTCCCGTACAAACGCTGATACGCGTGCCCATTGGCGCTTATGGCGGCGGCGGACCTTATCATAGCGGATGCGTGGAAACAACGCTCTTGTCTGTAAAAGGAATTAAGGTGGTGTATCCCTCCAATGCGGCGGATATGAAGGGATTGATGAAGGCAGCTTTCCTGGATCCTAATCCTGTTGTGATGCTGGAACATAAGGGACTTTACTGGAGTAAAGTGCCTGGAACAGAAGATGCAAAAAGCATTGAGCCTTCGCGCGATTATGTATTGCCGTTAGGTAAGGGCGCCATTGTTCTGCAGGCGCAGGAAGAAAAAATTTCAACCGGTGAAAGCTGTTGCATTATTACTTATGGCATGGGCGTGTATTGGGCCAAAGCTGCTGCGCGATCATTCCCCGGACAGGTAGACATCATAGATCTGCGAACACTTTTCCCTTTGGATGAAGAGCTGGTATACTCAACAGTGAAGAAACATGGAAAATGTTTAGTGCTTACAGAAGAGCAGCAGAATAATTCATTTGCGGAGGCATTAGCCGGCAGAATTGTATCTAATTGTTTTCAACTCCTCGATGCGCCGGTAGAAGTTCTCGGCGCATTAAATCTTCCTGCAGTTCCGATGAATACTATTCTTGAAGCTGCGATGTTGCCAAATGCACAGAAAGTGGCCGATAAACTGAGGACATTGCTGAGATATTAAGCGGTATTTCACGCAAAGACGCAAAGGAAGACACAGAGGCGCAAAGAAGAACAACTCTTCGCGTCCTTGCGTCTTCTTTTGCGTCTTTGCGTGAAACAAAAAAGCCACCTTAAAAAAGGCAGCTTTAAAAAAGAAAGATGATTCACTTACCTCTTCGCTACATCAAACTTTTTAAAGATTGATTTTACGATCTTATTCATATCGTCTTTCTGAATTCTCTTACTGGTAACATCTGTTTCTGCCCAACCCTGCCATATCAGTTTATTATTCCTTGTATCAACGATATTGATGGTGATGGTACCTGATTTATAAGGTACAGTGTAGGTATTTTCACCCATGTACTGTGAAGGGTAATAAACCGAGTTTACACGCCTTGTGTAAGGATTATAAAAATACCTTACCTGCGGACGTGAATACACCGATTCTCTTTGTTCCCGCACATCATTTTCCACCATAATGTCGTAGTCGATCAATACATCAGCATTGTTGGACCTTGATTTCTGCCATCCATTCTTCTCCAGTTCTTTGGACACAATATCCATAAGGTAAGATTCCTGGAAATCTTTGTAGACTTTACCATCTTTCCGCTTAGTTTCTTTGTCGTTCAGCCACGCGTAAGTTCTGTAATTGTTCAGGTCTATTGCAGGATCTTTTTCTACATAAGACTGAACACCGCAGGCTGAAAGCATCAATGCAGCAGCTACTAAGAGACTGCCAATGCCCACCTGTAAACGTTTCATAACTTCTCCTTTTTTTTGTTATTATATGATGTACTAATAACGTACCGGTTAAAAATTCAGACGTTAACAGACTGCAAAATTTTACAGGTAACGCCTGTATATTCAATGCTTTCGCGTTTAATTTGTCTGATGAAGCCGCCAGCCTTATACCTTTTAACATTCTGTTTGAACAGGCACGGTTTTAGTGTGTCTTTGTGGCAGAAAATACGCATTGCTTCATCGCTCAATTCTTATCCTTTGGACAAATAGTAAAATTATTGTTTTGCACATATCTATTATTAAAATTACAAGCATGAAAATCAGTTTTTTAATCACGGCAGGCT
>JBAVMD010000607.1:0-4547 GCA_049689695.1 Chitinophagaceae bacterium
GGATGCAGCTTCTGCAGCAATTTATGGCGCACAGGCGTCCAATGGTGTGGTGATCATCACTACCAAAAAAGGAAAGGCCGGCAAAACAAAATTCCAGTTTAATACTTATGCGGGTATTTCGCAGCCATTGCGCAAGCTCGACATCCTTAATGCACAAGAGTATGCAGCCCTGCGCGTTGAAGCATACCTGAATGGCAGTGCAACCACAACGCCGCAAAGCGCGAAAAGAACATTCCTTCTGAATGAAGTAAGAATAACCACCGCCACCAACACTCCTGAAAAAACGCTTGATTCCATTATAGCACAGCTGCCTACTTACGACTGGCAGGATGCAGCTTTTCAGAATGGTGTAATCCAGAACTATGAAATGAGCGCAAGCGGCGGTAACGACCGTACCACCTTCAGGGTTTCGGCTTCTTACAACACACAGGAAGCTGTGGTAACCAAGGCTGACTTCAGGCGCGGTACGATAAAATTAGACCTCAGCAATAAGGCTACGGACAAGCTCACGATAAATACTTCTATCAACCTGAGCAATTTTCAGCAGGATCTTCCCTTTGCGGTTGAAGGAAGCTTTTTGGGAAGCCCTGCTTTTGCAGCATCAACCCAATTGCCCACCAGCCCTATTTTCAACGCTGATGGCACTTTCGCGGGTATTCCGCCAAATAACCTGCCTGGCATACTTAACCAGAACGTAATTGCTGTTGCCGAATTTAATACAGGCTACCAGCGTACCAATTCTATGGTAGGCAATGTTTCTCTTGATTATAAGATCACTCCATGGCTGATGTTCAGATCTTTTTATGGTCTTGATTATCGCCTGGTACAGGGAAAGTTGTTTCGCGACCCGCGCACTCCTGATGCTTTTGTAAGAAAAGGCCTTGGCCAGGTGCAAAGCAACTGGAACACCAACTTCCTTACTACACAAACTTTCAATTTCAATTACACTTTTGCAGACAAGCACAAAGTAGACGGTCTGGTTGGATTTGAATACCGCCGTGAAAATAATGAAGGCATCAGCGCCTCCGGCGATGGTTTCCCAACTTACCAGTTCACTACTTTAAACACCGCTGCAAATGCTGTTAGCGTAGGTGAATTCTGGAGCGGCTTTCGCAGGATAGGTGTATTTGGAACAGCTAACTATAATTTTGACAGCAGGTATATCATCAGCGGTACGCTGCGTTATGATGGATCGTCACGCTTTGGCGATGACAACCGTTATGGCATCTTCCCCTCAGTGAAAGTTGCATGGAACATAAGCAATGAAAATTTCCTTGCTTCAAAAAACTGGCTCAGCAACCTGAAGCTCCGCTTGTCGTGGGGACAAACCGGTAATGACCAGATAGGCAATTTCGATGCACTTGGTTTATACAGCGGCGGCCTTGTATACAATAGCTCTGGCGGTATTACTTTCAGCCAGCTGGCCAATCCGGGACTGCAATGGGAAAAAAACCAAACGACCAATTTAGGTATTGATTTCGGGTTTTTCGATAACCGCATTAACGGTTCGCTGGAATTGTACCAGAAACTTACAAAGAGCCTCCTGTTGCAGCAACAGGTTCAGTGGACAACAGGCTTCTCCGGCTTTACGCAGAACGTAGGTGAGATAGAAAACAAAGGTGTTGAGGTAACACTGGGCGGAACACTGATTAAATCCCGCGTTCGTGATGGCTTCAACTGGAACGTAAACTTCGTATTTGCGTTTAATGACAACCGCGTTAAATCGTTGTACAATAGCCTGAAAGAAATTCCGGGAGATCCCGGTACAAGAGTAGGCAAGCGCCTTGGCTCTATATTTACCCAGCAATACGCCGGTGTAAACGCTGCCAATGGCCGCCCTATGTGGTATGACACCCTGGGCAACCTAACTTACCAGGCAGCAGCACGCGATCGCCTGTATATCGGCGACGTACAACCGGAGTACAGCGGTGGCCTGAACAACACGCTTACCTATAAAGGTTTTAATCTCGATGTTTTCTTTCAATACGAATATGGAAGGCTTGCACAGGATCAGCAGGTAAACTTTCTTATCGAGAACATTTCCCGCCTGAATCATGTGCAGGATGTATATGATAAGCATTGGATCACTCCGGGACAGCTCACCAGCTTCCCACGCCAGAACTCTGTTGGTGCAGAATCAAAAGGTTCAGGCGCATTAACCGGCAGCCGGTCATGGTTCAAAGCAGATTACATCCGCCTCAAGAACGTAACGCTTTCGTATGATGTGCCCCCAAATATTGCAGGAAGATTAAAACTGTCTGCTGCAAGATTGTACGTACAGGCTACCAATATGTGGACCTACTCTGACTGGTATGGTTACGATGTAGAGTTCCTTGGTACAGGTACTGGTATCGTACCTCAGAGCAAAAATGTTACGGTGGGATTGCAATTAGGCTTCTAATCATTTAAGAAAACAAAGAATCAGATTATGAAAAGACTCATCATAAAAACCTCGATATTGTTTTTACTGGTTGGAGGTATCCTGAGCGGCTGCAAAAAAGCGCTCGAGGTAGAACCCCGCCAATCAGTTGACGCAAGTAACGCACTCACTTCGCGCGATGGCATCAATGCCGCCATCAACGGCGCTTATGCAAGGCTGAAAGGCGTGCGTGTTTACGGCCGCGACCTCATAGCTTTACCTGAAGCTTTGGCTGATAACGGTTATGCAACCAATAAATCAGGAAGGCTTCTGCCCGAAGCAAATAATACTTTCAACGCTCATTTTACAACCGCACTCTGGCAAACTGCATACCTTGCTATTAACGACATCAATCTTGTGTTTGATGCCATTCCCAAGCTTGATGTGACCCCTGCAGTTAATGCAACGGAAGTAGCAGCCTGGGAGGGACAGTTGTACTTCCTGCGCGGGCTTTATCATTTTAATGTAGCACTTGCTTATGCATACATTCCAGGTTCGGTAGTTCCATCGCAGGACCGTGGCGGCATACCCATTATGCTGAAAGGAACTACTAATATCATCGACGCTCCCAAGGTTTTGCCAAACCGTTCACCTATAGCTGACGTGTACAACCAGATTGTAAGCGATCTGACGGCTGCACAGGACAGGCTGGTGTTCAGTACCGGAGCAGGCTTCCAGAGCGTTGCCAACAAAGTAGCGGCACAGGCCTTGCTTTCAAGAGTAAATCTTTATCGCAAGAATTATACTGAAGCAAAACGCTGGGCCGACTCCTGCATTGCACGTGTTGGAACAGGCACATCCACCAGGCTTACCAATGCCAGCAACTATGTTACCAACTGGCGCGTTGCAATCAACCAGGAAACTTTATTCCAGGTGTTATATGCAACGAACGCAGAAAACCCGGGTGTGAATGAATCGCTTCAAACATCATTCACCACACTGGTTACTCCCGGCGTACAAACAGTAACGGGCGGCTTTGGCGACCTTGTGCCAACGCTTACCCTGCTTAGTGACCTGGGTATTACTTTGTCTGGCGGACAAACAGAGGTGAACTTCCGCACTAATAACCATGTAGTTGGCACCAGAAGCGCGGATGTTCGCAACCTGCTGTACGAACCCGGCACTTCCGGAAGAGGTAAGATCTATATAGAAACAACAAAGTATGTTGGAAAGAATGGCTTCATCAACCTGGATAATGTTCCGGTTGTAAGAATTTCGGAAATGTTCCTGAACCGCGCCGAGGCCATGACCACGCCCGGATCGCCTGTGTTTGACGAAACTGCAGCCCTGGCCGATCTGAATACGATTCTTACCAATCGCGGACTGACTGCGGTTGTATTATCAGGCACTGCTTTGTACAATGAGATACTTCGCCAGAGAAGGATTGAGCTGGCATTTGAAGGCCATCGTTTCTTCGACCTGAAGCGTTTGGGAAGAGACCTTGTAAAATCGCCGCACTATAATAATGTGGCGTTTACAGATGCACGCGTATTAGCGCCCATCCCTCAACGTGAGGTAGACGGCAACCCTAATCTTGTACAGAACTTTGGATATTAATCTAAAAAATGCATGAAGTATGAACAAATTAAAAATATCGCTTTTCATTTTATTGGCAGCGTTTAGCCTGGTTAGCTGTGTAAAGAACGAAGAGGCCATTTTCACCGGCGGCGTTATCGAATTTGATGCAGCAACCTGGAACGCAAACGCTGTGGGAGTTAATTACCCGATACTGACAAGGGTACCGCCTTTTGCGAGGGCCGTAAGCACCACTGTAGATTCTACGCTGAATAAAACGCGCGGAGTAATCAAGATTCGCGTGAACCTGGTGGGGCCTCAAAGGAACACTCCTACGGAGATCACTTACCAGGTATTGCCTACGGTTACAACTGCAGTAGCCGGCACGCACTATACCGCACTGCCCGGCACGCTGACCATACCTGCCAATGCGAGCTTTGCAGATATCGACCTGCAGTTGTTGAATACAGCCACTGCGCCGCCTGCGACAGTTGACCTGGTACTTGAATTAAGATCGGGCACCAACGTTTCGGTGAACCCGAACTACAATAGAGTGGGATTACGTATTGCACAATAGAGGATTGACTACAAGTTCAAGGTTTGAGGTTTAAGG
>JBAVMD010000608.1:0-6627 GCA_049689695.1 Chitinophagaceae bacterium
GGTCTGTAGTAAAAGGTTTTGAGAAGCGCGACTTCCGAGACATTGAAGCATTCGATGCCGCTACCGCTATTATAATTGCCATTGCGGAGCCTGCTAATATTTTAAAAACAGTTGACGGAGGTGAAACCTGGAAAGTGGTGTACGAGAACAAAACGCCGGGGATGTTCCTCGATGCGATGGAATTCTGGAACGAGCAAAGCGGTATAGTGATAGGCGATCCGATCAACGGAAAATTTTTCATTACCCGCACTTTTGATGAAGGCAATACATGGACGGACGTCGCGTACAGCAACCTGCCCGCGGCCGATAGTGGCGAGGCCTGCTTTGCAGCAAGCGGCACAAACATCCGTGCGCTCGATCGCGATGAAGCCTGCTTTGTAAGCGGCGGTACACGCTCAAGGCTTTTCTGGAAAGGTAAACCGATGGATCTGCCCATCATTCAAGGCAAAGAAACAACGGGCGCTAATTCAGTTGCTGTACGGGATAAAAAGAAGCTGAAGAACAGCAAACATTTTATTGTAGTGGGTGGGGATTTTTCTGCTGATTCCTCTTCGCTTAAAAACTGTTTCATTACTTCCAATGGCGGTAAAACCTGGACTTCTCCCAGCGTTCCTCCGCATGGTTACCGATCCTGCGTGGAATACATTACAGATAAAAAGCTGATAGCCTGCGGAACTTCCGGCGTAGATGTTTCAGCCAATGGCGGCAAGAACTGGCAGCTTATTACTAAACAGGGATTTCATGTTTGCCGTAAAGCAAAAGAGGGCAATGCGGTTTTTCTGGCAGGGGGTAATGGAAGAGTGGCTAAGCTGGTCTGGTAGATTGAAATATAAAGAAGGAAGAATATAGCGCAGATCAAAGAAGATTTTAGGATTTTGCAGATGATCGTTCAATTTTAGAGAACATTCCCTGATCAGCTTCGCTGATCAATCTGCAACATCCTAAAATCTTCTTTTATCTGCGCTATTTTTCTTTCCCGATAACTTGGGCGTGAAAGGCTTGATCCTTCGTTCATCCTTCGTTCATTCTTCGATATAGCTATGGCTATTCTTGACTGCCGCTGTAACTACCCGGCGCGGAGAGGCTTCGCCTTTTTCAGGTCAGGAGAGCTTGTGATTGAAAAAGGCGAAACCTCGTGCTTACTTCTTAAACATAAAATAAACAGCTCCCAGCAGGAAAGCGAAGCTCACGAGGTATTTCCAGTGGAAAGGCTCTTTGAGGTACATCACTGCAAATACAGAGAATACAACCAGCGTGATGACTTCCTGTATAATTTTCAATTGAAAACCACTCAATCCATCTGCATAACCATACCTGTTGGCGGGCACCATCAGGCAGTATTCAAAAAATGCTATTCCCCAACTTACAAGAATGGCTTTCCATAGGGGAACGCCTTTGTCTTTAAGATGGCCATACCAGGCAAACGTCATAAAGATGTTGGAGGCCACCAGCAGAATAATTGTTCGCATGTTTAAACAGCTACAGGTGCTTTAATTGGAGGATGAAATTGGTAATGTTCCAGCGTAAAATCTTCAAAAGTAAAATCGAAAATATTTTTCACGTCAGGGTTCAGTCGCATTACCGGTAATGCATGAGGTGTGCGCGTGAGCTGCAGTCTGGCCTGTTCTATATGATTGTTGTAAAGATGCACATCCCCAAAAGTGTGAACGAAGTCGCCCGGCTCTAATCCGCATACCTGCGCCACCATTAATGTAAGCAGCGCATAAGATGCAATGTTGAAAGGCACACCTAAAAATACATCTGCGCTCCGCTGGTACAGTTGACAGCTCAGTTTTCCTTCGGCCACATAAAACTGGAAGATCGTATGGCAGGGCATTAATGCCATCTGCGGAAGATCGGCTACGTTCCAGGCGCTGATAATAAGCCGGCGGCTGTCGGGATTGGTTTTTACTTGTTTGATGAGGTCTGATACCTGGTCAACGGTTTTACCATCGGTTCCCTCCCAGCTTCTCCATTGCTTGCCATATACCGGACCCAGTTCTCCGTTCTCATCAGCCCACTCATTCCAGATAGATACGCCATGATCTTTCAGGTATTGAATATTTGTTTCTCCCTTCAGGAACCACAGCAGCTCATAAATAATACTTTTGAGGTGAAGTTTCTTAGTAGTCACTAATGGAAAGCCTTCGGAGAGGTCAAAGCGCATCTGGTAACCAAAACAACTGGTAGTACCGGTACCTGTTCGGTCGGTTTTGGAAACGCCCTTGTCCATGATGTGCTGAAGAAGATCGAGGTACTGCTGCATAGGCGCAAATTAAGGAAAATGTATTTTATTTGCTTAGTATGGAATTAGTTGGATTTATCAGCCTGCTGATCATTATAATTACTTCGCTGGTCTCTTATAAGGGACTGACAAACCATGCCTTCTATGACAAGTATTCATTCGGCATTGACAAAGTGCTGGTGCAAAAAGATTATAAGGTAATAGTTACTTCGGGCTTCCTGCATGTGAGCTGGCTGCACCTTATCTTCAACATGTTCTCTTTGTACATGTTCAGCCAGGGACTGGAAGGTTTCCTTGGACCTGCTAAATATTTACTGATCTATTTCGCCAGCATGATCGGTGGCAATCTTTTCACCCTGTTCGTTCACAGGCAGCATGCCGATTATTCTGCAGTTGGCGCATCCGGAGCCGTAAGCGGACTTATTTTCGCCTCCATTGCCATTAACCCGGCATTTGAAATTGGCCTTTTCGGAATACTGTTTATCCCCGCATGGCTATACGGCGTCTTATTCGTGGCTTATTCTATTTATGGAATTCGTTCGAGGAAAGATAATCTTGGTCATGAAGCGCACCTCGCAGGAGCGCTCATCGGGATGATCACTGCCATCATTTTATTTCCGCAGGCCTTAATGGCAAACTACGTTACTATTTTGTTGCTGCTTGTGCCTTCACTGATATTCATTTTCTTCATCATTCGAAAACCTTCATTCCTGCTGGTAGATAACCAGTTTTTCAGATCGCATGAGGCACATACCATCGACGACAGGTACAACATTGCAAAACACAATCGTCAAAAAGAGATCGATCGTATTTTAGAAAAGATCCATCAGAAAGGGATGGGGAGCCTTTCGAAGAAAGAAAAAGATTTCCTGAATGGAAAATGAAAAATGTAAAATGAAATCAACTAATCTTTTCATTTTACATTTTTCATTTTTTAATTTATTAACCCACGAACCTATACCTTCTGCTGCAATTTTCACGGCATTGCGGGTTAAACAATAAGCTGGTTTCACTTTCGCGGTTGTAATAAAATACATCCTTGTTACTGTTGGAAGTAGAATACAATTCCACGTGGTTGGCATCTATTACCCTGTACCGGTTGTAACCGCGTGTTGCAATGGGTGAATTGCCTGATATGATCACCTCGCCTGATTCTGTGAATGTTACTTCATCAGCCTCAGTTACACCAAACCATTGGCCGGTCCCATCGCCTCTGTCCTGGAAGTATTCAATAGCCCTCCATGTTCCAACAAGACTGTTTTTTTCGATACCCGAAGAAGTTGCTTTAGTGGAGATGTCTGCATCATCTGTAGTCATGTTCGATTTGCTGCAGCCTGCGATTATCGCAAACGAGAATGAAAGCATTAATGTCCATTTCATAGTTGAGAATTTTTATTAGGCTTTTAGGATATAATTTCAAAAACAAAAATCCAAATATGATGCTAAAACTCAATACAGGCCTTATTTTCCACAGGCTGGGGCATTCATATCCTTTAAATTCCACAATCTGGAGCAATTAAGGATTTTCACTTACCTGATTAATATAATAAGCGTTATCAAAAGCCGTTATTGCGGGGATAATCTTCATCAATTAAACATAGAATCAATATCCTGTGACGAACCGAATACTGTGTGTGTTGCTAACCTGTTTTTCTTTTGCCTGCAACAAACAGGTTGAGACCGCTACTGAAAATACGAATGCTCCTTCCTCCCAATACATTGAGTATATTATTAAAAAAGGAAATCATTACACTGAGCGCAATGAATATCGTGCGTTGCATTTAAGCAGTCTTCAATTCACTGTTTTATTCGACAGCAGTTGTATTTATAATACAGCCAGGGAATCAAATGCTGATGATATCAATAAACTTTATGGATTCAGTGATTGCAGTACGCCGCATCATGAAAACAGTGCAAGATTCGGATGGAGATGGAATGGCAATGGGCTCGAGATACATGCTTATTGTTATAACAATAATAATCGTCAATCAAAATACCTTGGCAATATCCCTATAGGGCAGCCTGTGAACATGAGCATCACTATTGAAGGTGCAGCTTATGTTTTTGAAATAAATGGCCGGAAAGAAAAAATGCAGCGTCATTGTTCCGGGCCTGTTGCAGAAGGCTACCAGCTATATCCTTATTTTGGCGGTGATGAAACTGCGCCGCATGATGTGCGTGTGCTTATCAAGGATGCTGCGCTGAGTAATTAATCAGCTGATCAACTAAGTAGCTAATTATTGTGGACTGCACTGGGCTCGAACCAGTGACCCCTACTCTGTCAAAGTAGTGCTCTGAACCAACTGAGCTAGCAGTCCTGGGGGACAAGGAACAAGGGACAAGAAACAAGGAACAAGGAACAAGGTACGTAATATTGAGGTGCTGTTAATGGAAGAAGGGAACGCGGATCATTAGGATTGGTCGGGATTTATTAAGATTAGTTCTTGCATTAGCTTAGCGATACAAAATATGCAGGAACAAATCCTGATATATCCTAACCAATCCTAATGATCCGCGTTCCCTTTTTTCAAAGCTCTCTTCTTTTCATCTCCCTTTTTATCAATGCCAATTCTCTTCCCGTTTGTCCTGAAACAGAACTGTTCTCCTGCGCGCGGCGCATAAGGTAAGGAACAACATCTTTAATAGGGCCGAAGGGAAGGTATTTGCTTACGCTGCAACCGGCCTTTGCCAGGTTGAAAGTAATGTTATCGCTCATGCCATATAGCTGCGAGAAATGCAAATGCGGATGATTCAACGGTAATTTCTTTTCCTGCATCAGCTGTGTTGCATACAGGTTGCTATATTCGTTGTGCGATGCTACAGCAATGCTTATCTGATCGATGTGTTCAATACAGAATTTTACAGCGAGGTTATAATCGCTATCGGTTGAAGCTTTGTCTGGCTGAATAGGCGAAGGATAATTCATTTCTGCGGCACGCCTGCGTTCTTTTTCCATGTAAGCTCCTCTTACCAGCTTAGCGCCAAGAATGAACTTACGGTCGTTGGCAGCTTCAAATGAATCGTACAGGAATTGCAGGCGGTCGTGCCTGTACAACTGGTAAGTATTTAGTACGATGGCCTTTTCACGATTGTACTGCTCCATCATTAATAAGGCAAGCACATCTACCGGGTCCTGTATCCATGTTTCTTCGGCATCTATAAAAACACCTACACTTTTTTCAGCGGCCACACGGCATACACGTTCTACACGTTCGTGAACTCTTTGCCATTCAGCTTTTTCCTCCGTTGTAAACGACTCCACCGCTTTTACATACCGCTTCATGAGGGTGCCGGCATTGGCGCCTACCGAGCTGTCCAGCTTTTCGAGCAGGCTGAAGCGTGCCAGACCCGTTATTTTTACGCCGATGAATGGGATGTTGGGCTGGGTGGCGGCATAAGTGATCACACGTATGAATTCATCCCTTGCATGATCGAACGCTGCCTCGCCGGATTCACCTTCAACCCCATAGTCAAGAACCGTCTGCACGCCGTAATCAGACAGGCGTTTGGCCACGGCCGCAGTTTCTTCCAGCGTTTCGCCACCAACAAATTGTTCAAAAATGGTTTTGCGGATAATGCTTTTGATAGGCAGACCTATCTTAAAAGCCCAGGGAGTCAGTTTCAATCCCATTCTCACCAGCCATTCCTTTCCCATAGAAGCAAAAAGAAAATTGGCCTTCTTTAATTGTTTATCCGATCTGTAAGCAAATGCGTTTTCCGTGTTGTCGAATGAAATAACGGGCTGAGGATCCATATGGCATTAATAAGGCGGCAAAAATATGGTTTATTAGTTTATTGGTTTACTGGTTTATTGACTGAGGGAAGAGTCATTTGGTCATTAGGTCATTAGGTCATTGATTCTAAATTAAATTGACCAATGACCTAATGACTTAATGACCAATAAACCAATAAACTAATAAACCTTCCTCCACACCTCATTCAACTGTTCCCCGCGGGAATTCAATCCGCTGTGGTTCCAGGAGCCGTTCTCTACCTTTCCATCGAAAGTAAGAGATGCGCCAACCCTTGTGCTGTCGCGTGAGAAGAACTCGATGTTCTCGGTATACTTTCCGTTGCTGAAGGTATAAGTGCCACCACCGGTCCCATAAAAGCCCTTTACAGAGGGATTGATAGCTACCCATTGAAACCGGGTGCCTGATAATATCTTTAATGTTTTGCGGGGACCGGGCTGTATTTCGACCAATTTTCCGTCCTGCATGCGCCCGCTGATGCGCCAGACGCCTGCCAAAGCCCCGGTGCCATCATCAACACGCGTCCATTTAGAACCGGCGGTGTTTAGTCTTCCCTGCTCTATTTTATATGGCGTTTTGATCGCCTGGCCTATTTTATTGCTGTCTGAGGTATGGTATTCTACCTGAACT
>JBAVMD010000609.1:0-22295 GCA_049689695.1 Chitinophagaceae bacterium
GTTCTGTTTCATAGTGTTCAAGGTGCTCTCCGTTTATTACCTTAGTTAGGATCTCTCCTTCTTCATGCGCTTTGTAGGGAGGAATGACACAGGAGAAATTTTCGCCAATGACTTCTTCGGCTGTATAATGATATAGGCTTTGCGCACCCTTATTCCAACTTGTAATGATGCCTTCAGTAGAAATACTGATAATGGCATCGTCGGATGAATTAACAATAGAAGCCATTAATTCCTGTTGCTCTTCAAAATTCCTACGGTCGGTAATGTCCCGGAAGTTGGATACAATGGCTTTTACGCTGGGTTCGTGAAGAAGATTGGTGGTAATGACTTCTACCCAAACATAATGGCCGTTTTTATGTCTTGTTCTGAAAACAATGGAAAATGTTTTGCCGGCATTTCTCAAAAGCAATTTTTCATGCTTCTTCACAGCCCTTATGTCATCGGGGTGGATAATGGATTCAAGCATTTGACCAATTCGCTCTTCGTCTGCATAGCCAAGTATTTTTTCCGTATTTGGTGTGCGGTAAATGACCTGCAATTTATCGTTGCGTAAAACAATGGCCCCGTAGTTATTTTCAACCAGTGCCCGGAAACGTGCCTCGCTTTGTTGCAACTTCTCTTCATTCTGTTTCCTGTCGTCAATGTCCTGGAAGCTTCCATAAAGGCGAATACACCGGCCGTTGATGAATTCTGCCTTACCAATGGTTCTCACCCAACGTTCGTTGCCTTTGCCTGTCACAATCTGTAATTCCAGGTCCCAGGGTTTGCCTTGTTCTAATCCTTGTTTTACTGCATCGGCAATCAAATCACGGTTGAAACCTCCTTTATAGAAGTGGATGGCGGTGGCAACGTCAGGTATAAAATTGTTGTCCACCTCCTTAATTTCTTTTGTGATGCCGGACCAGTAAAGAAAGTTTTTGTCTACATCGTATTCCCAATTGCCAAAACGGGCCAGCCGGTTTGCTTCATCCAATAGATTTTCCAGCTTCTTTTTTTCAGTGATGTCAGACGACACGCCAATCACACCCACCAGATTTTTCCGGGCATCATAAATAGGCGAATCGCTAACTAAAGCGGGAAATTCAGATCCATCCTTTCGCTTTACCAAAAACTCGCCCGACCATGTATTGCCTTGTATCAACTGGGCCATGATCTCTTTGGCCTGTTCTACTGTTTGCTGCGATGGTGTGAGGTCAATGATATTTTTTCCTATGGCTTCTTCTTCGCCCCAGCCATAAATTTTTTCGGCAGCTTTGTTCCAGTAACTCACTATACCATTTGCATCAACTGCTACTACCGCTTGCCCGATGGTGTTGAGCAGGTTGGCTTTAAAACTATTTCGTTCATCCAGCTTTTTACGTTCCGTGATGTTCGATACCATTGCAAGTGCGCCCTTGTAATTCCCATCTTCACCAAAAATGGGGTTAGTGGAAATGTTGATCCAGATATCCTTCCCGTCTTTTGAAACAGATTGAAACTCAAAATTTTCATTCTTCGAACAAAAGAGGTTTTTGGGTCCTTCTTTTACAAATAACGAAACATTTTTGCCGATGATCTCCTTTTCTTCATAACCAAAGATTTCACAGAGCTTGTTGTTGACAAACGTTGTTTGATGGTTGCTGTCCACCAGCCAAATGCCTTCCTGGGCCGTTTCTACAATTTGCCGGTATTGCTGCTCACTCTTTTCTATTTCCTTGCGCAACAACACTTGTTCGGTTACATTCTGTGAAAAAAAGAATACGCCTTCTATTTCGTTTTGCGCATTGCGGTATGGCTGGTAGATAAAATTCGAATACAAATCCACTAACTTGCCTGTCGGCGAAATTTTCACTTTTGTCAGCCTTTCATGGGCCGTGAATGTCTCGCCTGTTGTATACACATGATCAAGCAATTCGAACAAGCCCTGGCCTTCAACTTCCGGAAGAACTTCCCGCACCGTTTTCCCGATGATGTCTTTCCTGCTTATTAATTGTAAATAATGATCGTTTGCCAATTGAAAGATATGCTGCGGGCCTCTCAACAAGCAAATACTGGCAGGCGCCTGCGAAAACATATCATAGACTTTTTCCATTGCCTCACGGGCCAGGGCTTGCTGCTTTTCTACTTCATCAATCAAAATTTTTCGCTCCTGATCGTAATTGTATTTTTCCATTGAATAATTTAAAGTGTAAGCACCGGTTGATTCATCAACATACATGAAAACCAAAGCAAATCATCATCAACCGGCCCATCATCCGGTGTTGTTGATGTTGTGTAAGATGCAATGGCAGCTGGCGATTTTCATACTGCAGCTTTTTTTGCAAGGTAATCTCCCGGGGTATTTGGCAAGACCTTTATGCTGCTTTGGATGCAGCTATCGGCATGACGTTATGTCGGCTCACGCATTCCTATAAATGGCGCTTGGTTTATTACAACCTGAATAACAAATAATTTTTAAACCTGCAAACTTAGACTGAAGCAGAATACCAACAATAAGAATTATCTTATTTATTGGTTAATATAAGCATTTAGTGAATGGGGGGTATACCGGAATGGGTTCTAAAATTATGACAGTAAAGAAATACACAGTCCATTGACTTGCGAAGGTATGTGTACCAACATCGCAACTTTTTTGATATTTGTCCTTCCGGCACTATATCGACCGCCATAGCCTTAGCATAGGCAGCCCCAAAGGATAAAATAAAACTTTCTTGATTTTGTGCTTTTTTATTTGTTCCTTGTTTATCTTGTTTCCAACAAATGCAAGAACCTTCACACCACCGCGACTTCTTTTTTCATATATACCGCTGGTTCAATCTATTTTTGGTGATACTATTGCCTGCTTATGCAGTGCTCAATGGATTAACCACCGTGTTTTATATTCTCTACCTGTATTGGTGGCATGAGCTTATTTCTTCATCGCTGGACGGCTTTTATTTTTATCTGCAGCAAAAAAGAAATCCTGGCGCAGCTACCGCAAATCCGGTATGGGGCCGCTTTTTTATGCTGGGTATTTATTTTGTTTTTATTGTAGTGCTTTTTGGCTTTATAACCGATTGGGGAAACACCCAACTAATTGTAATGAATATCCGGGTATTGCTGCTAAGGGATTTTTATTTCGTGATAAACCTTACCTGCCTGCTGTTGAACGAATGGTGGCTGAGGCATCACTACGCAACAAAATATAACGCCGCACAGCAACCGTTTGCCGGTCGAATGATTGTTCTGCACATATCCATTCTCGGAGGCGCTGTAATGTATTTTTGGCTCTTAAAGGAATTCCCTGAAACATTTATTCCTGGAAATCTATGGGGTTCGGTTATCATTGCCACGCCATTTCTGCTCGCAAAAGCTATCCTGAGTTGGCGATGAAGCCTTCATAGCTGAAAAAATGTTGCCCGGGTTATCATCTCATGATCTTCAGCTTATTGATCATTTCAGTCGTAAGGCTATCAGCATAAACACCATAAGCATCTATAAGTGTACCCTTCAAACCATCCCTTGACGATATTGCGTAAACTATTGAACTGTCATCCGGGTTGCTGGCACCTTCAAAACGGTAAAATTTATCGATCACAAAATCATCCGGATGCAGTTTTATATCGTGGGATGCACACTCTACACAATCAGGTTTCAGGTTGAAGTCCAATACATAGCCTTCGTCTTTTAGAGTATTTAGTGTGTCGGTAACAGTTGTATAGGTATTCATCACGCTTTCTATTTAATTAAAGTTACTTCAATTACCGTAGCTATCCGACTGTCCACCGTCAATAGCGATCGCTAGCTCACTTATATAGGTGGTGTAAGAATCACCGGGTGCACTGGAAGCAATAATGATTTAAGATAAAAACCTGACATTGCCGGATCGTGATAAACTGTACAGCTCCACCACCATCCCTTTTCTTTCCAGATTTACTCCTTTACTTTGCCCCTCAACCTGATTAATGAAAATACTCGTTATTGAAGATGAACCCGGCATGCGTGACAACATTGTTCAGTCTTTGCAAAAAGAAATGTACATCGTTGAAACGGCAGAAGACTATTCTTCGGCAAGAGAAAAGCTGGGCGTGTACGATTACGACTGCATTTTGCTGGACATAGGACTTCCGGGAGGCAGCGGGCTGGATATTCTGAAAGAATTAAAGAAGGAAGGCAAGGAGAGCGGCGTAATCATCGTTTCAGCAAAAGATTCTATAGATGACAGGGTTCACGGTTTGAACCTCGGGGCTGATGATTATCTCCCCAAGCCATTTCACATGGCCGAGCTGCATGCGCGGGTAAAATCGATCATCCGCCGGAAATCAATGGGCGGCAGCGCAGTAATAACTGTGAACAATCTTACGATAGACGCAGAGCAGCGGATTGCATCAGTTGAGGGGAAGCCGCTTGAATTGAACCGCAAAGAATTTGATGTGCTGCTGTACCTTGCCACTAACAAGAACAGGCTGGTAAATAAAATGGCGCTTGCAGAGCGTGTCTGGGGCGACTACATCGATGAAGTAAACAGCTTTGATTTTGTGTACTCACAAATAAAAAACCTGCGAAAGAAATTAAAAGACAACAAAGCTTCAGCAGAGATACAGGCCGTGTATGGCGTAGGTTACAAATTGATAGAATGAAGGTACTGAACTATACTACTTCTTATTTTGCAGTTGTTCTGCTTGCGCTTATTTCAATCTGGGCCATAGTGTTCTACTACGCCATGCTCGACGAGATCTACGACAGCATCGATGACGGACTCGACAATCAAAAAGGATTGATCATTCAAAGGGCTGGCATTGATACTTCCATACTTAGCAAAGCAAGTTTCGAAGAAGGAGACTACAACATCAGGCCAATTGACGCAACCTACGCCAAAAGTTTTCGTGATCTATATGTAGATACGATGATGTTCATGCACAATGAACAGGATTTTGAACCCGTGCGGTTGCTGCGCACCATATTCAGGCACAACGGTAAATACTACCAGATGCAGGTGATCACCTCCATGGTTGAAGAAGATGATCTGATAAGGGAACTGGTTACTGCATTGGTCTGGCTGTACATCGGACTGGTTATATCAATTTTATTGCTGAACAACATTTTGCTGAAACGGATCTGGCGGCCGTTCTATCATCTCTTAAAACAAATAAAAAACTTCAGGCTGGAACGGCCATCAGATATCGAGACAAAGTCTACCACTATCGATGAGTTTAAGCTGTTGAATGATACTATTCAGAAGCTCATCGGAAGCAATGTTGCCGCTTACAATAGCCAAAAACATTTTATCGAAAATGCATCACACGAACTGCAAACTCCGCTTGCAATCAGTATCAATAAGCTGGAAGCATTGGCCGAAAGCAACAGCCTTTCCCACCAGGACCTGCAACTGCTTTCCTCAGCACTCGACAATTTGCAAAGGCTTACGCGCCTCAACAAATCGTTGCTCCTGTTATCGAAGATCGAGAATAAGCAATTTGTTGTAAAGGAAAATATCAACCTGAATGAACTTGTTACAAAGATTGTCGCGGATTTTTCTGATCAGCTTACGTTCAGCCAACTCACCCTTGATGTTGATGAACAAGGAATAGCCATAGTACAAATGAATGCTGAGCTTGCCGCCGTAATGATAACGAACATCATTAAAAATGCGATCGTACACAATCACGCTGGCGGATCAATAAAGATAGTTTTACAAAACCATGCTATTGCTATCGCAAACACCGGTAAAGCCGGCGCAATGAATGAACGAAACCTGTTTACGAGATTCAATACAGAAGAGCGCTCCAACAACTCAACCGGGCTGGGCCTTGCAATTGTAAAAGCAATTATTGACCTGCATTCATTTAAAATTTCCTATACGTACGCCAATACACATATTCTCACCATTTCTTTTGATTAAACTGACTGCATTCCTAAATGTTTCCTGATTTGATTCGGAATTTTGAATATAAAATTCAGGTATATGTATTTGAATTCACAGTTCATGGCAGTGTTGGGAGTTGTTGGCTTGTCCATCGTAAATGTTGGCTGCGGCGGCTCGCATATTGCACATGAAAAAATTCCTTCTGTAGTACTGAATACTTTAAAAGCTCAGTACCCCATTACCAATCATGTGGTGTGGGAAAAAGACCACGATCTGTATGAAGCAGATGTGAGAATAAACGACAGTACAGAAGTGACCATCTGCATTGATGAAACCGGTAAGCTGGTGATGCAGAAATATGATATTCCCGGCGCTGAACTTCCTGCTCCGGTTGTTGCAGCCATCAGTGCAAAATATAAAGAATACGCTATTGAAGAAGCGGAGCGCCTGGAGCGTGCCGGCAGAACTTACTACCAGGTGGAACTGGACCATACGCGCAAAAAAGATTTGAACCTTGTGTTTCTGCCAGATGGCAATGAAGACAGGAAAATGTATTTCTGGGATTAAGTTGAATAGAAAATATTAAATGAATCAATTATGAAAATCACAATACTGATAATAGGGGTGCTGGTTATTGCCGGCCTTGTTTTTCGCAACGATCTTGGTGGATTGATGGCTGCAGATAAACCGCAATTGCAGGAGAATGGCGATAAGAAAAAGAAAGACAAGAAAAAAGAGCAGGGCAAAAAAGAACAGGAGCCCGCTTCTGCAGCGATATCCATCAGTCAAAAATGGGACCTGCCTGCTGAATTGAAAGAAATATCCGGGCTTGCCTGGTTGGCTGACAACCGTTTTGCCTGCGTGCAGGACGAAAAAGGTACAGTTTTCATCTATAACACAGAACAGAACAAAATAGAAAAACAAATTCCGTTTGCCGGAGCCGGCGACTATGAAGGGATTACCATAAATGGCAATACCATCTATGTAGTTCGTGCAGATGGGCACTTGTATGAAGTAGACATGAACTCAAAAGCACCTGCTAAAGAATATAAAACGCCTTTAACGGTTGAGCATAACATCGAGGGATTGTGTTACGATAAAAATAATGACCGTTTGCTGCTCGCAGCAAAAAACGATCAGAACGGAGCAATGCAAAAACACATTTATGTTTTCGATTTGAACAAAAAAGAATTATTGAAGCAACCTGCATACAGCATCGATCTTTCAAATGAAATGTTGACCGGTTCAGCAGGGAAAAAGAAAAGCAAGTCAGTTATGCCTTCGGCGATTGCGATCAACCCGCGTACAGGTGAACTGTTCATTACAGACGGACCAGGCTCACGATTGCTGATACTGGCAAATAGCGGCGACATAAAGCAAGTGCACAATCTTGGAAAAGACTTCGCGCAACCGGAAGGAATTACTTTCAGCCCGGCAGGGGATATGTTCATCTCAAACGAGGGAACAAAAAATCCCGGTAATATTTTAAAAGTAGCTATTCAATAAACCGGAAATCACTTTGCAGCTATGAACTGCCTCGTCAACCACTTTCTCACCGGCTCATCATATAATTTTAAACACCCGTAAGCAAGGCCCACAGTTACAACAAAAACACCGGCAGCCATCATAACTATATCGGTTGTAGTCAATGTGGCCTTATTGTTATCAATCCATGCCATGAAGAGGTAGATGAACGGATAATGTATAATGTATAAAGGATAAGAAATATCGCCGAAGAACTTACAAAGCTTTGCCGCAAAGCCTTCTTTTATTTCGCCGCTGGCGCCCAGGTACACGATCACCGGAAAAACCACCACTACACAAAGCGAATCATAAAGACCATTCATCCACAGTTGCTCATTTCCACCAATGCGCGGCATGGCAAGAACAGCAACCAGTAGCAGGCTGCACCACAAAAAAGCATGGTTTATGTATGTAAGCTTTACTACACGCCTCATCAGCAATCCCGCAAAAAACGGGTAGAGCAAACGGGTGAGCCCAATACGAAACTGTGCCGGTTCAAGCGACCAGCCTCCTATAAGATCACCGGTTGCACTGGTTACCGCTAAATGTATAAGTGCCGCACCAGCTATCAAAACGAGCAGGAAAAGCAGGAGGTTGGAAAATTTTCTGATAAAAAGCGCATAAAGAATATTGGCGATGTATTCAAAGAACAAGGTCCATGCGGGCCCGTTCAGCGGGTGCATCTCCTGCCAGCCGCGAATATCCAAAGAAGAAGTAACCGGCAGTAGTGTGAACCCAATGAGCATAACAAGCAATAATTTCCCAACAGGTACATTCTCAATCTGCGGCCAGTATGAACAAGCCTGAAAATAGAAAGTGACGGCCCCGATCAGCATCCCCGCTATGATCATCGGGTGCAGCCTGATAAGACGGCGCTTGAAAAAATTGCCCACCGTCATTTTGCCCCAACGGTCATCATACGCATAGCCAACAACAAAACCGGAAAGAAGAAAGAAAAAATCAACCGCCATGTACCCATGGTTAATCACTTGTTTTGTATGATCGCCGCCGGTAAATGTTTCCAGGATGTGAAACACCACAACCGTCATTGCTGCTACGCCTCTTAATCCATCCAGTATGTTGTAATGTCTTTTGCTGTCTGCGAAAGTGGAAGAGCTTTGGTTCATAAGATTAATACTACGCGGTTACCATACCGGCCACCCGTACCGGCAGTACACGAAACTACCCATTACGGTAATAGGGTGAACGGGTATCACATAAAAATGACATCATTTTCCTTAAGTTTTCCATCTCCCCGTTTAAATCACAAAAACGCCCTGCGAAATTATACACGTTCATGCGATTGGCCTGCCTTCATTCAAATCTCATTTTTGCGTCCTCATTAAAAACAAAAATCATGAACAAGAATTATTTTATCCTGCTTCTCTTATCAGCACTCTGCATGCAGGCAGGCGCACAAACTTCGAACGACTACGCATCTGCTAAAAAAGAAAAAAAACAAAAAGGGCGTCAATTAGGCATCAGGGGTGGCTACAACATTCCGCGCATGGCCGGTGAAAAGAACATGGACCTTAAACCCGGCACAAAGAACGGGTACACATTTTCACTTTCTTATTCACCTGCTTCAAGATCAGGAATGGGATTTCGCTCAGAACTGGTTTACTCTTCACAAAATTTCAGCTTCTCTGCTGATGGACAGAAAACAGCTATCAAACAAGAATACATCTATCTCCCCCAGTTCACTACCATCGGCATCAGCAAATTTTTTCAACTGCAGGTAGGCGGCCAGATTGGTTTCTTATTAAATGCAAACCGTTCTTCTGGTGGAAAAAGTAAAGAGTCGCTATTATCTGCAATGAACAGGCTGGACTATGGCGCCGCAGGCGGACTTGAAGTATATCCCTTCAAAGGCATCATCATCGGTGGCCGGTACAACATGAATTTCGGAAAAACCTATAAGGCGCCTACCGGAACCTTCAATCCATTGCCCTTTAACCCTTCTGATGTAAAAGGAAGCAATGCAGTCATCAACTTTTATCTCGGGTATAAATTCTAACCCCCATCAAAATAAAAACCATTTAACAACATAGTCATGAAAACAAAACTTCTTCTCATCATCTGTATGTCGTTGTTCTTATTTGCCTGCAAAAAAACCGGCGTACAAACTCCTGGTGTACCTCCGGCCAGCGGGCTGTTAAAGCTTCCGCTCGGGCAACCAACCGGAAATGCCATAACAAAAGAAATTGGCGCAGAAGGCGGCACCCTTCAAAGCAGCGATGGCGTTATGAAACTTACCATCCCTGCCGGTGCCGTGCAAAATGCCACTCTATTCAGCATACAACCTGTAGAAAACACTTTGGGCAGCAAGGCAAAATCTTACAGGCTCAAGCCAGAAGGCGTATCGTTTAAAAAACCTGTTACAATTACTTACAACTATTCCTCGATCAATACAGGCACCATCGATCCGAAATACCTGTTCCTTGCCTGCCAGGACCAGCAGGGATATTATTATTCTGCAAAGCATACAAAAGGCAATAAGGCCAATCATACCCTCACAGTAGAAACAACACACTTCAGCGACTGGACCTTTTACGCGATGTATGAATTTTATATAAGGGAAGGAAATGTTGTTGATGGCAAAATAGTACTCGGCGAAGACGAGTCCGCAGAATTGATCATAACACGCCTGACTCCTAAAACTTCTGATGGAGATCTGGATGCATTGCTGGCCCCATTGGCAGATCCTGTTATCACTGCTGCAGGATGGGACTTTCTTCCTAAAAAAGGCACGCTGACTGTTTCGCAAAGAGAAGGCAAGGGCGTGTACCGCGCACCCAAAATAATCTCCTCTCAACAGGATGTTATTGTTACCGCCATGATGAATGGCGACCTGGGAAAAGACAATGAAGGTAATCCGGTTCGCCAGATGCAATTATCTCAACCTATCAGGCTTGTAACTGGTGATTATTTCATTCTGAAAGAAGATGGTGTTGAAATGAATGCAACCGACTTCTCTGCCGAGCTTATTCATCTCTACGGCGTGGAGATGAATGCAAGATTTTCAAACGGCTACAATCTGTCATGCTACGTATATGCAACCAGCCCCGGAAATTATGGCTACAATATGCATGGAACACCCGGCAAGGCAAGCATGGAACTGGTGCCTGCCGACGGCAAATCATACATTGTGTTCAGGCCTGACCGCTGCGACCAGCCCGGTGAACTGGTATTCTCGCCCGGAAGCTTTATACTAACATCAGTGGCCAATTCGGTCGGGCAATATTTTGAAGGAAGCTTTAGCGCCACGCTGTACAAATTCAGCTATTGCGAAAGCGGCGGCACAAAGACCATCTCAGGAAAGTTCCGGTTCAGAAAAAAAGTATAGCCATACAAAACAACGGTTCTTTTCAATGATCAATAAGGTTGTCTGCGTACAGCCGGGTGCCCGTAAAGCGGGCATCTTTTTTTTGCGAAAAGGATCATCCGGATGAACGTTGTTGATGTATATTCGATGCTATGTTTTTTGTTGAGGAGAAAAGAAGTTTACGGTTTTTAGTCCGGTCCGCAATTATCCTGGCTGGCTTACTTATGTCAGTGCCTTGTTTTTCGCAGAAATATGTTCTCAACCGGCTTTCCCAGGCAGACGGCCTTGCTTCTAATTTTGTGCATTGTGTATGGCAGGATAAGCAAGGGTTTATATGGATCGGAAGTGATAATGGTTTACAGCGATACGATGGCCGCAGCTTTTTCTCTCCCAACGTTAATACCCGCAGCGCACTTCCATTTGCAGCTGTCAACCAGATTTTAGCCGATGGCCAGGGGCGCATGTGGATCAGGTGCGGCAACATAGTTGGAATTTTTAATCCCGGAACATTTCAATTCCGTGCGGCAACCATCAATAAATCCGCCAACAGCGCGGTAGATGAAGAAACCATTCTTAACCGTGATGTGTCTGGCAAAATGTACCTGTTGCAAAAACGTGGCGCTGTATTGTATTTCGATGAAGCCGGTTTTAGTTTCGATGAAAAACATACTCCTTACCAGCTTCCAAAAACATGGAAGGTATTGGTTGCATTTGACGACAGCGTAACCCGCCGCACCTGGCTGGGTTACAACAACCGGCTTGCCTGTTACGATTGGCAGACCAAACAACTCTGGCATTACGGAAACAATCCGCGCAATCTTACATTGCTGAACGATACGCTTGGGGCCATCAGCAGCTTTGACATAGACCGCGAAAGAAAATACTGGATCACTGCCTGGCAGAACAAGCAGGTATTCTTTTGTTTTGATGAAAAGACCAATCGTTATACAACAGATACTTCCGGTCTTTCAAAAAACGAGGAAAAGGGTTTTTTTGAAATGAAGCGCATTACTTTATTTTCAGACAGCATGCGCATTGCTTATGGAACAAATGTGTTCCAGGCCGTGGTGAATAACAGGTTCGAACATATGGAAGACCGCACTCCTCCCGGCTCATTGCAATACGAAAACATTGAACAGGTGTTTGAAGACAGGCAAGGCATTATATGGGTGGCGTCTGACAACGGTTTATATAATCTTACTACGCAGGCCAGAAAAGCTGCCCGCTTTCAGCTTCCTAAAAAAACAGGAATAGTGTTCAACGCAGCCTGCCAGCTACCCGATGGCGACATCCTGTTAAGTGGATTTAATCACGGCATTTTCCGGTTCGATGAAAAACTGGCTGTTCAACGTTCCGGACTTATAAAGCCTGTTCATCCCGATGCAAACTTTCAGAAAAGCTGGTGCCTTTACAGCAATCCCGCAGACAGCACGGTATGGATAGGTTGCCAGTACGGCCGCTTAATGATATATGAATTCAAGACCGGGAAACTTAATTATTATCGGCCCGCCCAATTTCGCAACGGCACAATGACGCGGGCGCTCTCTGATAACAATGGCTATTTATGGATAGGCATGAGCAATGGCGACATTTTTCGAATGAAGCAGCGCAGCGCCATCAGCGACAACTCATTTGAATTTATGTGCAACGTTAGCACCGCTGTAACGGAAATGTTCTTTCATACGGACGGCAATTTATATGTGGGAACAAGAGGCGCCGGTGTTTTCGCCATCTCGTCAGCAACCGGTAAGATCAGCAAACAATACACTACTTCATCAAACACAAAACTCACCACCAATAACATTGGTGATCTGTGCCGTATCAATGATTCCATTGTTTGCTTTTCAGGCGATGTTCCCAATATAATTAACACCCGTACAGGAACAGTCAGCTACCTAACGCAGTACAATGATGAACTGTTGGGCGAGCTGTATGTGCAGGTGCAGGACAAACATGGAGATGTCTGGTTCATCGGCACCAATGGCATATTCCGCTACACGCATGGCTCGGGACATATTCAAAAGTTCACGCAGCGCGAAGGATTGAGTGTTCCCAACAGCAGCATCGCCGTACTGGAGCGCCGCCTTTTAAGAAACGGAAATATATTGTTGGCCGGTAACCTCAATGCCATGTTGTTTGACCCGGACAACTACCGGTCTATGAATAAACCAGCCAATGTATTGATCTCTAATTTCCGGCTGGGCAACATGTACCTTCCGTTAGACTCGATACTGCCATTAAACACAATTCACCTTCAGCGTGATCAAAACACATTGGCAATTTCTTTTGCCATACCCGGTTTCAATCATCCCAGCCGCACTATTTACCAATACCAGTTGGAGGGAGCTGATAAAAATTGGGTGAACGCAGGAGACATACATGAAGCGCGTTACTCTTTACTGCCTCCCGGCCGGTATACTTTTCGTGTGCGGGCCCATAACGAAGAAGGGCAATATTCTGAACAAGTCACCGTGCTGCGCATCGTAATACATCCTCCGTTCTGGAAAACATGGTGGTTCTTTTCATTGATGGCGCTTGCGCTCGGTTTCATTGCGTACCAGTTGCATCGCCTGCGCATACGGCAATTGCTGCGTGTTGAAAAAGTAAGGTCAAGACTGGCGAGCGACTTACACGACGATATGGGATCTACGCTCAGCACCATCAACATCCTCACCAGCATCGCAATGAATAAGGTAGGTAAAAACGACCAGGAGGTGAGCGCTCATTTGCAGAACATCGGGCAGAGTTCCAGCAGGGTAATGGAAGCCATGGACGATATTGTCTGGAGCATCAATCCGCGTAACGACAACATGCAAAAGATCGCAGCACGCATGCGCGAATTTGCCAGCAATGCGCTCGAAGCAAAAGACATCGGCCTGGCATTTAAAATAGATGAGGAGGTAAAAGAATTGAAGTTCGACATGGAATCCAGGAAAGACATTTTCCTTCTGTTTAAAGAAGCTATCAACAACATTTCAAAATATGCTGAAGCTTCTTCCGTAGCTATAGCTCTGCAACAGGAGCGCAAAACTTTTGTGATGCGCATTCAGGATGATGGCAAGGGTTTCGATCCTGCTGCCCCGTTGAAAGAAACAAGAGGGAATGGTTTGCGCAATATGAAAATGCGTGCTGAAGCCATTAAAGGCGATCTCAAGATTACTTCAGAACCCGGTAAAGGCACCTTCATCGAACTAAGAGTTGGGGTGAAAGGGTGACCTCATAAGCAGGCACAAATTTGGAAGTAGTAATAACTGCGCACCGGAATGCCTTAATCCCGGGCCGGATAAATTTTTATGCCAGCACTATCCCTTACCATAAACCAGCAATCCTGCACGCTTGAAATATTGCCCTGGGTATCCCTGCTTGACGCCTTTCGTGAGCATTTACACCTGACCGGTACTAAAAAAGGTTGCGACCACGGGCAGTGCGGCGCCTGCACGGTGCTTTGCGATGGCAAACGCATTCTCAGCTGCATGACGCTGGCAGTAATGAAGAACGGTGCACACATTACAACCATCGAGGGCATTGCAAATGGAGATGAGCTTCATCCCTTGCAGATAGCATTCATTGAGCATGACGCATTTCAATGTGGCTACTGCACACCGGGGCAAATTTGCAGCGCCATGGGATTGCTGAAAGAAGGAAAAGCAAAAACCCGCGAAGAAGTAAAAGAGCTCATGAGTGGAAATCTCTGCCGTTGCGGCGCTAACGTGGGGATCATAGATGCTATCATGGAAGTAAAAGAAGGAGGCGGCTATGAATAATTTCGAATACCTGCAGGCAGGCGACGTAAGCGAGGCGGTGAATGCAGTTACTGCAAATGATAAAGCGATGTTCATTGCCGGCGGCACCAATCTTCTTGATCTTTGGAAATACGATCTTTCGCATCCTGAATTGCTGGTCGACATCAATCATCTGAACAATCATCACAGCATAGAAGAAAAAAGCGATGGCGGTGTTCAGCTGGGCGCATTTGTTACGAATGCTGAAACTGCTTATCATCCCTTAATAGAAAACAGTTATCCTTTATTGTCTAAGGCCATACTCGCCGGCGCTTCGGCGCAGATACGCAATATGGCAACAAATGGCGGTAACCTGTTGCAGCGCACGCGTTGTTATTATTTTTACGATCCTCATGTTCCCTGCAATAAGCGTGAGCCCGGTTCAGGATGTTCAGCTTTAGAGGGATATAATCGCATGCACGCCATACTGGGCACAAGTGACAAATGCATTGCCGTATTTCCTTCTGATATGTGCATTGCACTGGCCGCGCTGGATGCGGTGGTAAATATTTCAGGGCCTGGCGGCGAACGCAGCATTCCTTTCGCAGATTTTCACCGCTTGCCCGGAGATGCGCCTCATATTGACAACAACCTTCAACATGGCGAGATCATTACTTCAATTGACCTGCCTGCCAAAGGATTTGCAGAGAACTATTCTTATCTCAAGCTGCGGGATCGCCATTCGTATGCATTTGCACTCGTTTCAGTTGCTACCGGTCTTGAGCTTGATGGCAACATCATCAAAGATGCAAGAATTGCATTGGGCGGCGTAGCGCATAAGCCCTGGCGAATAAAAGAAGCGGAAGAATTTGTAAGGAACAAGCATGCCAATGCGGAAACATTTGCAGCAGCGGCGGAAATTATTTTGCAAGGCGCGAAAGGTTTCGAATACAACAGCTTCAAAATAGAATTGGCAAAAAGAGCTATCATTCGCAATAGCATGATGGCCTTGCAGCCTGCAACACAGTTGCCGGGTGCGCAACCTTCGTTGTAATTATTAATGCATATTGAATGCTCACAACACATTATTAAAATATGTCCACAGAACCATCAGTAGGGAAACCTGTTAGTCGCCTGGAAGGAAAGCAGAAAGTAACCGGCGCCGCTAAATACGCAGGAGAATACAACGTGCCGGGTCTTTTGTATGGCTATGTTATCAACAGTACCATAACCAGGGGAAAGATAATAAGTATAGATGCAGGTGCAGCCAAAGCTTTAAATGGTGTGGTTGAAATTCTAACGCATGAAAACCGTTCTTCACTTGCCTGGTTCGATCTTCAGTACACTGATATGGATGCGCCGCCGGGTACTGTGTTCAGGCCCTTGTACAATGCTGAAATAAAATACAACGGTCAGCCGATAGCATTAGTGATTGCAAAAGATTTTGAAACCGCCCGGTATGCATCAACACTCGTGCGCTTTCAATACGAAGAAGAACTGTTCAACACCTGTATCGACGATCATCTCGATAAAGCAAGGGAAGCAAAAAAGGGTTTGGCAACAGCATTAAGACCTCCGCCGCCAAAACCCACAGGCGATTTTGAGAAAGCGTTTAAGAACTCGCCTGTGAAAGTGGAAGCCGAATACCGGCACAGCACAGAGCATCACAACCCAATGGAATTATTTACCACCACTACGCTATATGAGGGTGATGGAAAACTTACCATTTACGATAAAACGCAAGGCACCATCAACAACCAGGTATTTGTTGCCAATGTTTTCGGCCTGCGCTATAAAGATGTGCGGGTGTTGGCGCCTTTTGTAGGCGGCGCTTTTGGTTCGGGGTTGCGGCCGCAATACCAGCTCTTTTTATGCGTGATGGCAGCGCTTCATCTGAAGCAGCATGTTCGGGTAACGCTTGACCGGTCGCAGATGTTTTCGTTTGGGCACCGTCCATCCAATGTGCAACGGTTACGCTTCAGCGCAGATGAGCATGGTAAGCTCACGGGCCTGAATCATTCCGCATTTTCCGAGACATCGCAGTTTGAAGATTATACGGAACCGCTGTCAGACTGGAGCCATAAATTATACCCGGCCCCAAATACACTGTTTGAGTACAAGGTAGTGCCGCTGGATGTTTACACGCCTATTGATATGCGCGCCCCGGGCGGCTCAACCGCTATGCATGCCATTGAATGCATGATGGATGAACTGGCATATAAACTTCAGATGGACCCGCTGGAGCTGCGATTGAAAAACTATGCAGAAACAGATCCATCCACCGGCAAGCCGTTTACAAGTAAAGCCCTGCGGGAATGCTATTTGAAAGCAGCAGAAAGATTTGAATGGAACAAGCGCAGCCCTGAACCCGCCACCATGACGCGCGGCAACAAACTAGTTGGCTATGGCATGGCTACCGGGATATGGGACGCCTACCAATTTCCATCGCGTGTTGAAGCCATCATTACAAAAGAAGGAAAGCTGGTAGTAAACAATGCCGTAACTGATATCGGGACGGGAACTTTTACGGTAATGACCCAGATTGCTGCGGATGAACTGGGCCTGCCTATTGAAGATGTAACGTTCAATTACGGCGATAGTAAAATGCCTTTCTCAATGTTCCAGGGAGGTTCTGCAATGACCGGTTCCACAGGTTCAGCCATTGTTGTTGCAGCAAAAGACCTGAAGAAAAAATTATTAAAGAAAGCAAAAGGCATAGCCGGTTCACCATTGGCCGGAGCAAAAGAGGATGAGGTGATGTTTAAAGACGGTAATATCTGCTTAAAGAACAACCGGGCTGCCTTTGTTTCTTTCAAAGACATTGTGAGGGCCAACAAAGGCCGTGTAATCAAAACAACAAAGATGGGAATGCCGCATGTGCTGAAATTGAGAAAATACATCAAAGCAACCCACAGCGCTTCATTTGTAGAGGTGGAAATTGATAAAGAATTAAAAACAATAACAGTTACCAGGGCCGTAACCGCCGTGGCTGCTGGTAGAATTATCAATCCCAAAACGGCGCGCAGCCAGATTATGGGCTCCATGGTATGGGGCATTAGTAAAGCCTTGCATGAAGAAACCATAATGGACGAAAAGCTGGGGAAATACATGAATCAAAATCTTGCCGAGTACCACATACCTGTTCATGCAGATATCAATGAGCTCGACGTGATTTTTGCCGATGAGAAAGATGAACTGATCAACGAGCTGGGTGTAAAAGGTGTTGGTGAAATAGGATTGGTTGCCATGCCGGCAGCTATTGCCAATGCAGTGTATCATGCTACGGGCAGACGCATTAACAAGCTGCCGATTCATTTTGATGAATTACTTTAAGATCAATCCTGTTGTTTCGTTTCCGGGATCACACTATACGCCTTCTTCAACCCTCCCAGGTCAATCCGGATTTCATCCAACGTAACAGAAGGATCAATGGCAAATATTTTCAGTGTATGTTTGCCTGCATTCAGGAAGGGCAGTTGAATTTTTCGCTCAGCGCGATTGCTTAACACATTTTGTTTCCACTCCTCGCTTCTGCCAAAGGTTCTAAAATCAACTATTTTCACCGGCCCATCGTCAACAGAAACACCATAGCGCATGCTGTGTTTGTTATTTATCGGATGAGTAGGTAAAGTAAAACTGCTCACAACTGCAGGAGCTGCCGTAAACGTGTAAAAATCATACTCAGCAGCGCTGCTGTTAGCCTTGATGGCTTGCGTATCACTTAACACCAGGTCATGTTCACTATTTAGCGGTAAAGCCTGTAATACCTTGCCTGTATAACCCAATCCATTGATCATCTGCCATTGATAAATGCCCTTGCTTGTTCGTTTGGAGAAATTAGCCGCATGCATCGAAACAAAACCATTGTTCTCGATAAAACGCCGGCCATTTACAAGTGTTGGAATATTCAGCCTGCGTGCCACAAGTTGAACGGCCAGCTCTTTGCCATTGCCTTTAAAAACAATACGTCCTTTTAATGCTTCTGCTTTGGAAACTTTGGCCCAGTCAATATCTACCCAAATGCGCAATTGATTTTTTCCTGCCTCCGGCGAAAGCACGCCCTTGCTTTGAGAAAGCCTGATCCAATTGTGTGAGGGAACAGCTTGCCATTGAACTACCTGTTTGTCGCTTAAAAACACATCAATAAAATATCGTTGCCTGTTCACATTATCAAAAGCAGGCAGCTTCATAACACTTGTTTCATTCATTAAGGAAGAATCATTTCTTACAAAACCTTCCGGCGCCAAACTCCAGGTATCAGACCCGGTAATTACAATCTCCGGAAGAACAGGTGCATGAAAAACAGGAAGATCTCTCGGCTTCATCGACATCATGCTTTTCCATTTTCCACCCGCAAGCTTCGTATTGTAAAAATCTGTTGCTGCTGCAATGCTATCGAAAGCAGCTTTCGACATTGCAGCATAATCGTGTGCACTCAACCTGTTCTGTTTGGCATACAGTTCCGCCTTGTCACGGTATAAAAACTTTTTATTCATCCATGAAGCGCCCATAACAGGATAATATACTAATTGATAAAATGCATCCTGCCTGGCAGCACTCATTTTATTTTTCAATGTGCTCACCTCTTTTTCCAGCGCTTCATACGCATCAATTCTTTTTTGCGCTTCATCGCCATAAAAGAAATGATTGAACTTAGTGGAAGATGTTTTGGTGGTGGGCTCCATCTGGCTCCAGCCCATAAACTCAGGCTTGCGTTGAAAGGCCAGTTGAAAATACCGCCACAACACGCTTTCGATTTCCTGTGCATGCGCTTTTCCAAAAATATTGCCCGCCCAATTTGTAAGATGGCTCTTTACATACCGGTCGTTCAAAAAAGGAGTTGTTTCAAAAGCCATGTCCAGGAACTGCTCTATGTTGTACTCGAGCGGTTTGATATCGCCGACATTCAGCACCCACAAACTGTTTGCACCGGTTGCAAAAGCCTTCATCATTTCCTCCCGCACCAGGGCAGGATGCGCAGAGCTAAGCCAGAGATAATCGTGCGGACGCCCCCAGTAAGAAGCATGATAATAAACACCGGACCCGCCGGCACGGACTTTTTCTTTTTCGTTATTCAATCGTTGTATGTACCCATAATTATCATCGGGCCACACGAGCGTAATATCGTCAGGAAGTTTCAAGCCTGCATCGTAAATATCAAGCACTTCTTTATACGCAGTGAACACCTGAGGAATGGCTGAAATATCTTTTTTTCTATGCCTGGTCAACATATCGCGCTGGTCAGCAAAAATGCGTTCCAGCAAGGGCACAGCTTCTTTTTCATCCTTCACGCCTTCCATCTTGCTGTCGTGCACGCCGCGCATGCCCATGGTGTACATGGCATTGATGTGGGTGCTGGCCTTCACCCGGTCTTCCCAGTACTTGTAAACAGTGTCTTTATTGGTGATGTAATTGAAATGCCCCATCGTTTTTTCATTCCACTCACCCACATTATTGCGCAGCATAGGTTCGGCATGAGAAGAGCCGATAACGATGGCATAATCAGCCGCCACCTTTGCATTGCCGGGATAATGAAAGAAAGCTTTTGTGCTTGGGTGCATGGCCGGCCAGATGAGGTTAGCTTTTAAACGCAGCAGCAGCTCAAAAATCTTTGCATAAGTTTTCGGGCCAATATCACCTGTTTCCGGTTCAAACGTCTTAGCCGCCCAGGGTTGCAGGCCCCAGTCTTCATCATTCAAAAAAATACCGCGGAACTTTACAGAGGGCGGGCCAACAATGCTGGTACCCTTTGTAACAAACAGTTCAGTTTTACGCTCTGGCGTAATATCCGCCCACCAGTAAAAAGGAAGAACGCCCATTAATTTCGAAAGCTCAAACACACCGAAGGCAGTGCCCCGTGCATCGTTGCCGGCAATAACAACAGCCTGCTTTACATTACTGAAAGGCTGATCGATCACAAAAATTCCAAATGTTTCCCATTGGCCTTTGATCCTGGCCACATTCAACTTACCGTTATTAATAAGCTGATCAACCAGTTTACTTTTTCCAATCGTTCCAATAATAATGCTGTAAGGTTGCAGAACGTTTGAACTATCAAGCCTGGCGCTTGCGCCGCTGATCAGCCTCAGGTCGTTCTGCAAAGCCGCCGCAGCAATGCGCACTACATGCTCATCATTTACATCGAAATAAATAGTGGAAGCTTTATTTGAAGTTACAAGTGGAAAAGCGCCTGTTTGCTTATTGCCTGTTACCGCAATTTTTGCCTGCTGTGCATGCACATTAGCTGCAATTGAAATGAAAAAAAGAAAGGCGATAATATAACGATGCATTGATTTGATCATTTGCTTAATGATAAAACAGTATTAATTCTCTTCTACTATCTGCACGCCCCACGCAGGCAGCGACAAACTTTCATTCTTTTTTACTTTTCTGTCGCCCGTGAGTTCCTTTCCATCCGCATAAGTGTATGTTACCGTTGCGGCTTTGGAAGAATAGTTATAATAAAAATGAACTTTCTTTCCAAAATCATTCGTGCCTTGCCGGGTGATCAGTGGCCAGTGAATATTTTGATCGCTTGATTTTATGCCTGCACGTTCCATGGCCGCAAGCAGGATCTTTTCCTGCAAAGCATCAGAAGGGCGGCAGCCTTCATAAACCAAAGTTCCCTTACCGAAATTATTGCTGGTAATAGCAGGATACCTGCCATAGAAAGGATGATCATAATACGCCAAAGTTTTGGCTGTTTCAGGTATGATCATTTCTGCCCAATCAGAAACGGTATTGTCTTTCTCATCAACTGAAAAAGGATTGCCTTTCAGCTTCATATTGTCTATATTTCCAAACTCCTGGTAATAAAAACCGCAAGCCTTGCGAAGCGGACCGGGAGCAACAGCTGTGCGTACTGTTGAATGCTGATCAGTAAAACCGCTCTTAAACATCATCACTACCTGTCCGCCCTTATTTACATAGTCAGCAATAGCGTTCAACAAAGAATCAGGAGCAACATAAAGCGGTGGAATGATCACCAGCTTGTAATCTTTGAAATCTGGTTTATCAGCAAACACATAATCAACAGCCACGCTGTTGTTATAAAGTATACGATGCAATTGATCGGTCTGTGAACGGTAAGCGTTGGCCCCGTCTTTATAAGGCATGATGTTCAAAGCATGATTGGCATCGTAGCTGAAAAGAATGGCAACCTGCGGCCTGATCTTTAAATTCACCAGCCTTGGCCCAAACTTCTTAAGCTCCATAGCTGTCTTCTTCATTTCCTCATACACGCGGTTGCGTTCCAGGTCGTGCGACAAAATCCCTTTCCAGTAAGTTTCCTGCCCATAGTGAATGGAATGCCAATGCCAGTAAGCGATCATATTGGCGCCGGACCCGATGTTGGTATATACGTTCAAACGCAGCTGACCGTCATAAGGCGGATGTTGTTCTTTCGAATCCCAGCCTGTTGTCTGGCCGGTAGTTTCAGTAACCAGGTAATTGCTGTGTTTTACTGAGCGGATGTAGTCGCCCGCCATGGTATACTCTGCCCCTGTCAGCTTATCCTGCGTGGGCGGATACTTATTCAGCCCCAGGATATCCATGCTTGCGCTGGTTGCAGGTTTATCGATCTCGGGAGTGGTCATAAAGCAATGCGTAACAAATTGGTCGGGGCGTTTGTATTCACCAACGATCTTTGTTTGCCAGGTAAGAAAATCTGCGATCACTTTCATTTTATACCGCTCCCATTCCAGCTTATAGCCGGTGTTGGTAACGGAGTTGCGATCGGGGAATTCGTCCCAGTTGTTCATTGCCATTCCCCAATAGTTAAGGCCCCATACTTTATTGAGCGTTTGCGGAGAACCGAATCTGGCTTTTACATACTCCAGGAAACCTTTTTGAAAGCTGGGATTAGCCGCGCCGCGGGTGAGCGTTTCATTATCTACCTGGA
>JBAVMD010000610.1:0-7222 GCA_049689695.1 Chitinophagaceae bacterium
CGTTCATACATTGTAGAAAACAATCGCATTACCGGTGAATGGAAGCATGTTGCAAGAGACAGAAAAATTTTGCATTGATCAAATGTTCATTATAGACGCGCATCTTGACCTTGCCATGAACGCCATGGAATGGAACCGCGATCTGCGGCTGCCCGTGAATGATATTCGTGCACGAGAGAAAGGGATGAGCGATAAGCCTGATCGCGGCAAAGGAACAGTTTCTTTACCTGCTCTCCGCGAAGGGAACATAGGATTAGTGGTGGCTACGCAAATCGCCCGTTACGTTGATGAAAACAATCCATTAACCGGCTGGCATTCTCCGCAACAGGCATGGGCGCAAACGCAGGCCCAGCTTGCGTGGTACAATGCCATGGAAGAAGCGGGTGAAATGGTGCAGATCAATGATGCCGCTTCACTGGAGAAACACCTTGCATTATGGAATGATGCAACTGCAAACAACAAAAAGCGGGTAGGATATATCCTGAGTCTTGAGGGCGCAGATTCTCTGGTTACGCTCCATCATCTTGAAAAAGCATACCGTTATGGATTAAGGGCCATCGGTCCCGCACATTACGGGCCGGGCAGGTATGCAAACGGCACCGATTCATCAGGCAAACTAAACAACGACGGAAAAGACCTGCTGAAAGAAATGGAGCGATTGAATATGATCCTCGATGCCACACATCTCTGCGACGATGCGTTTTGGGATGCTATGGACCATTTCAACGGCTTCGTTTGGGCCAGCCATAATAATTGCAGGGCGTTGGTAGATCATAACCGCCAGTTTTCAGACGAACAACTGTGGGAGCTGATAGATCGCGGCGCGGTGATCGGGGGAGCATTGGATGCCTGGATGATGGTGCCCGGCTGGATACGCGGGCAGTCGTTACCGGTTGAAAAGAATTGCAGCCTTGAAACACTGATCGATCACCTGGACCATATATGCCAGCTCGCCGGAAATTCTTTGCATGTGGGCATCGGGTCTGACCTGGACGGGGCTTTCGGAAAAGAACAATGTCCGTACGACCTCGATACAATTACCCATCTGCAGAAATTAGAACCGCTGCTTGCCCAACGTGGGTATGCGCCGGCCGATATCAGCAATATTATGCATGGAAACTGGCTGCGTTTTCTGCGGGCAGTTTGGGGAAATCAGGAGATCGGCTGATTTGATAATTAACTGATAAGCTGATTTAAGAATTTTCGCTTGGTGATCTATTCATCAGCTAATCAGCTAATTATCAAAATCAGCTAATTCTTCCTCTTATTCTATCCACACTACGTTGAAAAAACGGTACAGTAGTTGACAATTCTTTAGCTCACAATTTCGTTAGTTTGTAAGTTATGCATAGTGAACCCCAGAAAATCAGAGTAGCAATTTTGGACCTTTATGAAGGGCTGGCAAATGAAGGCATGCGTTGTATCCGTGAGATCCTGAACCAGTTTGCAGAATCAAATAATTTGGACCTCGAGTGGGATGAATTTGATGTACGCCTTAAGCAAGAAACTCCCGACCTTTCTTACGATATCTATATTTCTTCCGGTGGCCCCGGCTCTCCCCTGGATAGCGAAGGCTCAGAATGGGAAAATAAATATTTCCACTGGATCAAACGCGTGCAGCAATACAACGAAAACATTTCCAATCAATACAAGAAGCATGTGTTTTTCATATGCCATTCTTATCAATTAGCCTGCAGGTATTTTAAAATAGCAAAGGTAATCAGGCGTAAATCCACTGCCTTCGGTGTTTTCCCGATACACATGCTGAATGATGGATTTGAAGAACGCGTTTTCGATGGATTGAAAGATCCGTTTTACGCTGTGGACAGCCGCGATTACCAGGTAGTTGAACCTTACCACAACCGCCTGCGCAATATGGGCGGAAAAATTCTTTGTATCGAAAAAGAGCGCCCGCATGTGCCGCTCGACAGGGCCATCATGGGCATCCGTTTTAACGAATACATGATCGGTACACAATTTCACCCCGAGGCCGATGCTACCGGTATGACGATGTATCTCCTGCGCGAGGATAAAAAGAAAACGGTGATCGAAAATCACGGAGAGGAAAAATGGCGCAGCATGATACAGCACCTCAACGATCCCGATAAAATACGCCTGACGTACGCCCACGTGATCCCGAACTTCCTGAGTATCGCGGTGGAGCAGACACTGTCCACAATCGGATAAAAAAATCACGGATTATAACACGGATTAAAGGATTTCACGGATGGAAACTTTATGCTATTCAGCAAGATGGTTTCATCCGTGAAATCCTTTAATCCTTCTTCTATCCGTGCTTCTTTCCTATTCTATTCCGTATCTTCCATATATAAAATCGAATCACAGATGATCCCTTCGTTACGCAGTGCATTCAACGAATCATTTACCAAGGAACGATACGAAACATTCTTAAAAGATCTTCACAGCACACATCCCGGTGCCATCGAATTCCGCATAGCGGAAACACCCATATTTGTACCGAAGCAATTCACGCAAAGTCTTATCGACGCATGTGAAAGCATCGTAGATGTGATCACCGATCCATCATTCAAAAAATTAACTGATCGCTCTATTCCCAAAACCGACATAGTCCCGGGCGAGAACGATCATGCACACATGATCGCTTTTGATTTTGGTGTTTGCGTTAATGATGAGGGGCAGTTGGAACCGCAGCTCATAGAAATGCAGGGCTTCCCTACCCTCTTCGCATTCCAGGCTTACTATCCTGAGATGGTGCAGAAGCATTTCGATATCCCGGAAAATTTTACCCAGTACATGGGCGGATACAACCGCGAAACTTACCTGAAAGACCTGAACGAAGTAATAAAGAACGATGTGCCCGCAGAAAACACCATCCTGCTGGAAATTAAGCCGCATGAGCAAAAGACCAGGATAGATTTTTACTGCACAGAGGATTATGTAGGCATTCAACCCGTTTGCATTACAGAGCTGATACAGGAAGGCCGAAATCTTTTCTACCTGAAAGATGGAAAGAAAACAGCCATCAAACGGATATACAACCGTGTTATTTTCGATGATCTCAACGCACAGAAAGATACGCTCGGGAACTTTACAGACATCACGCAGGACCTGGATGTTGAATGGATACCGCACCCCAACTGGTTCTACCGCATCAGCAAATACACGCTGCCTTTCATTCGCCATCCTTATGTGCCCCAAACATTTTTTCTGAACGAAATAAAACAGATGCCGACAGATCTGGAAAATTATGTGCTTAAGCCTTTGTTTTCATTTGCAGGGCAAGGCGTGGTGATCGATCTGAAGCCTGAAGACATTGCGCAGGTAAAAGATCCGGAGAACTGGATACTTCAACGCAAAGTAAAATATGCCGATGTGATCGAAACCCCGGACATACCTGCCAAGGCCGAGATCCGCATCATGTACATCTGGAAAGATGGCTGGGCAAGACCCAAACCCGCCGTCAATCTCGCCCGCCTCAGCAAGGGCAAAATGATCGGCGTAAGGTATAATAAGGATAAGGAATGGGTGGGGGGAAGTGTGGCTTTTTTTGAAGAGTAAACAAGTCATTGGTCAGTTGGTCATTAAGTCATTAGGTCAATGAGTCATTACCTAATAGCTAATGACCCACTGACCTAATGACTTATTGACCCATTGACCGCTGACTTATTGCCCAATGACCTAATGACCCATTGACCTTCTGACTCCCTTATCTTTGCCGCATGCATTACGTGTCTGCGGAAGGACTTACCAAGTCGTACGGAATTAAGCCTTTATTCGAAAACATTTCTTTTCATATTGAAGAAGGAGATAAAATTGCGCTGGTGGCCCGGAATGGCTCCGGCAAATCGACCTTATTGAAAATACTTGCCGGCAAGGAAACAGTGGATGAAGGTAAGGTATGGATCAATAAAGATGTGAACGTAGCCCTGTTTGAGCAGGAACCTACGTTTATGGACGACCGCTCTATACTGGACAATATTTTCCACCACGATCATCCCATCATCAATGCCATCCGGGAATACGAAGCCGTGAGCGAAAGCGGCGATCCCGAACAATTAGGCGCCAGCATCATCAAAATGGATGAGTTGGGGGCATGGAATTTCGACACCAAGGTAAAACAGATCCTGGGCAAGCTGAACATTCATCACCTGCAACAACCGGTAGGCACTTTATCCGGCGGTCAGCGCAAAAGAGTGGCGCTTGCAGGAACATTGATCGATATTGGCTTCGAGCACCGCCATACCCTGCTGATCATGGACGAACCCACCAACCACCTCGATGTGGAAATGGTGGAATGGCTGGAACATTACCTCAACCAGGAAAAAGTAACGTTGCTGCTGGTTACGCACGACCGTTATTTTTTGGATGCCGTTTGCGGTGAGATCTGGGAAATGGATGGCAGCACTTTATATACCTACACCGGCAACTACGAAAATTATCTCGATAAGAAAGCGGCCCGCATCGAAAGCGAATCCGCCAGCATCGAAAAAGCAAAGAACACCTATCGCAAGGAATTAGAATGGATACGCAAGCAGCCAAAGGCCCGCACCACCAAATCAAAAAGCCGTATAGATGCTTTTACCGATGTGGAATCAAGGGCAAAGAAGCGCATAGAAGACCAGCAGATGGAATTGCAGGTTAAGATGAGCAGGCTGGGAGGAAAAGTGGCCGAGCTGAAAAAAGTATACAAGCAGTACGACGATAAGATCATTCTCAAAGGCTTCGATTATACTTTTAAGAAAGGAGAACGCACAGGCATTGTGGGCAAGAACGGGACCGGCAAATCTACTTTCATCAACATGCTGCAGGGCCTTGAGCCGGCAGACAGTGGCAAGATCAATATCGGCGACACCATTATATTTGGCTATTACTCGCAACAGGGGCTTGTGGTTAAGGAAGATATGCGGGTGATTGAGTTTGTAAAGAACATAGCGGAGAGCTTCCCATTAGCCGGAGGCGGGTCTTTAAGCGCCGCACAGTTCCTGAACTTGTTTCTTTTTCCGCCGGAACAACAATACACCTACATCTCCAAGCTGAGCGGTGGCGAAAAACGCCGGCTGCATCTTTTATCGATCTTATTCCGCAATCCCAATTTCCTGGTACTCGATGAGCCTACCAACGATCTTGACCTGCCAACACTGGGCGTTCTTGAGAATTTCCTGGCAGATTTTCCCGGCTGCCTGCTGATCGTTTCGCACGACCGGTATTTTATGGACAGGCTGGTAGATCACCTTTTTGTATTTGAAGGCGATGGCAACATCAGGGATTTCCCGGGCAACTACACGCAGTTCAGGCTGTGGCAGCGGGAACAGGAGGAGGAAGAAGGGCAAGTGGGGAGTGGGAAGCTGGAAGTGGGCAATGGACAGTTGGCAGTTGGCAATGCGCAGTCATTTTCTGACGATAATAAAACGGCGCCTGATACGCCCAAAAGGAAGCTATCGTTCAAAGAGAAACGAGAGCTTGATGGATTGCAGGCTGAGATCGCGAAGCTTGAAAAAGAAAAGAGCCTGATCAACGAAAAGCTCGCAAGCGGCACCCTGCCTTTTGCAGAATTGCAGCAGCTTTCGGAGCGCATAGGCACCATTACCGCCCTGCTGGATGAAAAAGAAATGCGCTGGCTGGAGCTGAGTGAATAGCATGGTCATTTTTGTAAACGGTAACTTCATTATATCATCACAACTTATATTGCATTCAAACACCTGATAAACATGAGAAAACTGCTGTTCATTTTCGGCTTGTTCCTGCCATTTGCAATGCAGGCGCAAAAAGCAACCAACCCTAAGCCGTATGCTACCACCATTACGGTGGATGACCTGAAAAAGCACCTGTATATTATAGCCAGCAAAGAAATGGAAGGTCGCGAGACTGCCACTGAGGGCCAGCGCAAGGCAGCCGCCTATATTGAAACCCAGTTCCGTTCGCTGGGTCTGCAACCCGGCAACAACGGCAGCTACCAGATGATGTATCCTATTGTACAGGATTCATTGGTTAGCGCTACGCTTTCTATCAATGGAAAGCCATGGCAGGTTAACCAGGATTTTGCACCCGGAAATATCAACACGAACCACACTGCCAGCTTAATGGCCAGTGAAGTGGTTTATGCCGGCAACGGTCGGGTTGATTCTACCAAAAATCCATACAAGGATGTAAATGCGTTGGGCCGTATCGTGTTGGTATATGCAGCCTCCGCTAACATAAATACCATGATGGATGCAGCGCAACGCAACGGCGCAGCGGCGCTCTTCATCGTTCAAACAAATTTCCCAAGGCGTGCGGTTACACGCGGTAACCAGTCTATCAGTGAATTCCGCCGCACCAACTATCTCAATACTTTCTATGTCTCTGAAAAAGTGGCTGAAGCAATCATGGGCGCCGATTGGCCGGCAGCTAAAGCAGGCAATGCACCGTCTAAAGCTTACAGCGCAAACGTGGGACTGGCGTATAATGAAATTACGGTTCGTGTTGAAAGCAGCAATGTGATCGGCTATATCGAAGGAACAGATAAGAAAGACGAGTACGTTTTCATTACTGCCCATTACGATCACCTCGGAAAGAGGGATACGGTGATTTATTACGGAGCAGACGACGATGGCTCAGGCACGGTGGCCGTGCTGGAACTTGCTGAAGCTTTTTCTAAAGCAAAGGCTGCCAATAAAGGCCCTCGCAGGACCATTGTTTTCATGGCGGTATCAGGTGAAGAAAAAGGTTTATGGGGATCATCTTATTATGCTGATAACCCAATATTTCCGCTCGATAAGACCACTGTTGATCTGAACATTGATATGATCGGCCGTATTGACCCCGTAAGAAAGCTAAAAGATTCCGTAACCCGCAAGGACTCTATGAATTACGTGTATGTTGTTGGGGATGATAAACTGAGTACCGACCTGCGCACCATCAGCGAAGCCACTAATAATAAATACACGAAGATGGTGCTGGATTATAAGTTCAACGACCCTAACGACAGGGAGCGTATTTATTTCCGCAGCGACCATTACAATTTTGCGCGCAAGGGTGTGCCTATCATTTTCTACTTTAACGGCACACATGCTGATTATCACCGTCCTACCGATACGCCAGACAAGATCAATTACGATCTGTATGCGAAAAGAGCACAATTCGTATTTTATACAGCCTGGGAAATGGCCAATAGAGAAGAGATGCTGAAGAGGGATTTAAAGCTGGAAACCCCGACCCGTTAGGACGGGTAAGGCACAAGGGACAAGGTACAAGGCACAAG
>JBAVMD010000611.1:0-9338 GCA_049689695.1 Chitinophagaceae bacterium
GACAAAGCCACTTTCGATTTCTGGCGCACCATGGAATTCAGCTACGCCAGCATCGGCAATCCATTCTCGTCGCCCACCAAGGTGCTGGGAAATGTTAAAGGAGCGCTGGGATATTTTGGAGGATATGCGGTGCAGTACAAGACGATTATAATACCGAAGTAGTGGGGAACAGTTTAAGGTTTCAGGTTTAAAGTTTAATGTTCTTACAGGCACTAATGAACCTTAAACTTCAAACATTAAACCTTAAAACCTAAACCCCCGAAACTTATAACCCGAAACTTCTTATTTTTGCCGATTATCCTAAACTTTAATCTGATAGTTGAATGAGCGAGTTCAGTCCGGAAAAAATACATTGCCTGATCATAGGTTCTGGCCCGGCCGGTTATACGGCGGCCATATATGCAGCAAGAGCTAATCTTAAACCTGTTCTGTACCAGGGCCTCCAGCCCGGCGGGCAATTGACCATTACTACCGAAGTAGAGAATTACCCCGGTTATGCCGATGGCGTGCAGGGCCCGCAGATGATGGTGGACTTTGAAAAACAGGCTGTCCGCATGGGCGCCGACGTCCGCTTTGGAATTGCCACGAAGGTCGATTTCTCAGCATCTCCTTTTAAAGTATGGATAGACGATACAAAACTGCTGGTTGCAGATGCGGTGATCATTGCCACCGGCGCATCTGCCAAATGGCTTGGACTGGAAAGCGAGGAACGACTGAACGGCTCCGGTGTGAGCGCTTGCGCAGTTTGCGACGGAACCTTCTTCCGTAATAAAGAAGTGGCAATTGTTGGCGCAGGTGATACCGCGGCAGAAGAAGCATTGTACCTGAGCAATCTTACCAGCACGGTGCACATGCTCATCAGAAAGGGAGAGATGCGTGCGAGTAAAGTGATGCAGGAGCGTGTAAAGAAAACATCCAACATAAAGATCTATTGGCATACAGAAACCGACGAGATAGTTGGAGAACATAAAGTGGAAGGCGTTCGCATTCGCAACAACCAGAGCGGCGAAGCGCAAACGATACCAGTCAGTGGGTTCTTTGTTGCCATTGGCCACCAGCCAAATTCAGAGATCTTTAAAGGCTGGCTCGAAATGGACGAAGCCGGCTATATCAAAACAATACCCGGCAGCTCCAGAACGAATATCGAAGGGATATTCGCCTGCGGCGATGTACAGGATAAAATATACAGGCAGGCTGTTACAGCTGCAGGCAGCGGTTGTATGGCAGCGCTTGATGCAGAAAGATACCTGGGTGCTTTAGCGCACGTGCGCACAAGCGCAGAATACGATGCTGAAACTGTAGACACTCATCTTTAAACACTGTATTAATAGTCGTCGCCCAACGCAAACACCGGCTTTCTGTACATCCATTTACCGCCGGTGAAATCAGGGAACTCTATTGTTGTATTTCCGCGTTCTATAGATTGTTCGCTGAGCGGCGTAATTGCGCTCCAGGCTGCGGCATCGTATACGTCCATCGGTGTTGGCAATGCGCGCTTGACTGACTCGATAAAAGAATGGATCACAAAAAAATCCATGCCGCCATGGCCTGCACCTGCGGTTTCTTTACTCCAGCGCACCCAGAGCGGATGATCATACTTATCCAGCCATTCTTTTGCAGTGTCCCATTGATGCGGCTTGCCGGATTTGCCTTCGATATAAACACTTCTGTTTACATCCATCCATATACCTTCTGTGCCCTGCACGCGAAAACCAAGAGAGTAGGGACGAGGCAGATTGGTATCGTGCTGCAATAAAATGGTCTCGCCGTTAGCACAGCCAATGGAGGTGGTCACCACATCACCCAGTTTAAAATTCACTTTTGCATTGGGATGAGCCGGACCGCATTTTTTCACGACATGCTCATGCAGTCCTCTTGCTTTAGATGAGAATGAACTAAGATTGATGAAGCGGTTGCCACGATTGATGTTGATGTAATGAGCAACGGGACCGATACCGTGCGTGGGATACAGGTCACCGTTACGATGAACCGAATGATGTGTTCTCCAGCGCGCTTCCGACCAGCCTTTTTCTCCAAACTCACAACCATGGCCGTAAGCCTGAACGCCGTCATTAAACTTCACTTCACGCAGGTCGTGCTGGTAGCCGCCCTGCAGGTGGATCAGCTCTCCGAATAAATCCTGCCGCACCATATTCAGCACTGCCATCACATCCCTGCGGTAACAAACGTTCTCCAGCATCATCACGTGCGCATCGTATTTTTCTGCTGCCTTTACTACATCCCAATGGTCTTGTAATGTAATGCCCAGCATCACTTCAGTGCCAACATACTTTAACCCAGCTTCCAGCGAAGCGATCACCATTTCCTTATGCCATTCCCAGGGAGTGGCTATTACTATTGCATCGGCCCGCTTTTTATCAAGCAATTTCTTCCACGCATAAATATCACCGGTATATATTTCCGGCATGCGTTTGCCGCTCTTCGAGATCATTTCTTTAGCCATGGTGAGCATGCGGTCATCTATATCGCAGATGGCAGTTAGTTCAACATCATCCCTTCTCAAAAGAAGGTCAAGGTGATTCTGGCCTCTGAGACCTGTGCCGATGATGGCGATGCGCACTTTATTCGCTTTTGTATCAAGAGCTTGTGTGGCAGATGCTGTGGTCACGGCTGCAGCAGCAAGGCCGGTATGTTTGATGAAGTCCTTCCTGTTCATGCCTAAAGAAACGGATAAATAATTTTTTAGCATTAAAAAAAATCCTACTTTTAGATACAATGTGTATTTTATACACATTTACGATTGTCAATATTTTTTTACCATTAAACTACCTTGTCGTATGAGATTAAAATCTCCACTCAAAGCCATTTGGCTTTTGCTGCTATTCGTTAGCTTCTCATTTTCCAACAGTCATGCACAGTCAACCAGGGTTAAAAAAGTAATTTTCCAGGGCTTCTGGTGGAATTACAAAAACGACAATTTTTCTAACCGATGGTCTAATTACCTGACTGAGCTTACACCTCGCCTCAAAGCCATCGGCATTGATGCCATCTGGCTGCCGCCTTCTTACAAGAACAGCTTTACCGGTTCGGTAGGCTATAGCCCTTTCGATTATTATGATCTGGGCGATAAATACCAGAAGGGCGGCGCCGACTCAATTACCGTTCGCACACGCATGGGCAACAAAGATGAATTGCTGCGCATGATAGCTGTACTGCATGCCAACGGCATGGAAGGCATACAGGATATTGTGCTCAACCATGTGGATGGGGCCGGAGGCAATACAGGTTCCGGAGGACAGGATACGGAGCCTACTTACTCCATGGCTAATGCCAGCGGGTACAAAAATTTCCGCTATGTTTCTTACAGCACTCCTTTGATCGACGACTCACAAAACGATTACTGGACGCGCAATGGCCGCTGGCCCAAGAACTATCCCAACTTTTATCCCAACCTGAACAACAACTGTACTACCGGGGATATCTGTACGCCTTATTTTGGACCGGATATTTCTTTCGAAAGCTCTGCATATGGACAAAGCTCCAATATTCCAACATCAGGTTCGGTTAGCATCAGCGGCACTACAAGAGCGTATGTTAATCCTGCCCAATCTTCTAACCACATGCGCGACAATGCCCGCAACTGGATCATGTGGTATAAAAAACAAACCGGTGTTGACGGATGGCGCTGGGATGCCGTAAAGCATTTCCCCATTTATGTTCAGGAAGACCTGATCTATAATACCAAATACACTTTGCCTTCTTTTGCACAGGGTGGTGAAGCCATGCTGTGCATAGGCGAGTGGATAGGTAACAAAACAGAGCTAGATAATTACGTGACCAATGTGCGCAGCGGAACTGAGGAGCATACAGGTACATTCGATTTCAGCCTGCGCGGCTACGGCCCTAATGGCGGATTGTACAGCATGGTGCTGAATACTGGCAGTTACAATATGCAGAACCTCACGGGCGAACAACAGACCAAGCGCTATTACAACTACGCTTCGCAGAGAGTACACCGCACTTGTCCTTTTGTGAACAGTCATGATACTTACAGACCTTATGTAGATGCCAATGGTAATTTCTTAAAATCGCTGGGCGATGCTACCGGTTGGGACACAGGCCAGGAGCTTGGCGGGAATGGCCAGCACATCGATCCGCGGGAGCCAAGATTGTATGCGGCTTATGCGACCATTTTTGCAATGGACGGCAATCCTACGGTTTTCTTTGAAGACCTGTTTGACATCGGCACTACAAGCAAACGCTTTACGCACCTGCCCACAAACACTACTGATCTTCCGGTGCGTAACGATATTGTGAACATCATTCAGGCACACCAGCAATTACAGTTCAAGAACGGTGATTATGCGGTGCCTACTTCACTCACAGGCGGCCAGGCGCCCTATTACCAGAAGGGTGGCAGCGGAGATCACGTGGTGCTGGAAAGAAGCGGAAAGGCGATCATTGGTATTACCGATAAATACAATACTGCTTCAAACAACTCACAGGATGAAGAAGTATGGATAAGCGTTGCAGACCCCGCATGGAGGAACATCGACCTGTACGATTATTCAGGCGCGCATGGAGTTACACCTTCAACAGTGTACAACGATGGAAGAGTGCTGATAAAAACAGCTCCTGTTGGCCATACCATTTCAGGTGCGAGAGGACATGGATATTCTATCTGGGCCCCCAAACCTGCAGGAGTAACCTTTAGTACCGTGACCGATATGTACAATTACCTTGCTACTTACGCACCCGGCCGTGCAACCACTACCGTGCAGGAATGGGAAATGGCAGACGACCTGGGCGACAGTCACAACAGCTCATTGAAACAGGGCGGCAGGCTGCCGGATAATTCTACAGCGCAACGCACTGTGGGAAGGATCTATGCGGCATCTACCAAAACCATTACTTACAAAGTTTATCCTGAAGTAAATGGCCGCAGCCAGAACATCGCATTGTATAATACAAGTGGCACGCTGGTATCTCAGGCAACAGGTGTTTCATCCAACACAACACCTCTGAGTGGTACATATACACCTTCCTCTACAGGATGGTATACCATTAAAGTGAAGAATTCCAGCTCATCCGATCTCGGCCAGAAAGTATGGGTGAATGTATCATACACAGCGCCCACTTCAGTAGATACAAGATCATCCCCGGGTAACCTCAGGGGAGGCGGCACCGGCAACGACGAAGTGTCAATAGATATCGAAGAGCCCTTCCTTACCAAAGTTGCTTTGCATGTTTATCCTAATCCTGCAAAGGGCCCGGTAACAATTCAGTTCAGCAATGTAAACAGCAATGAGCCTGTCACTGTTAAACTGTTTACCGCCAATGGAACGGAATTATTTGTATTGCGTGGAACAGCTTCTTCTATTCAAAACAGCTTCAATAAAAGGTTTGCGCATGTAAGTGCAGGCTTATATTTTATGGAAGCAAAAACAAAAGGATTGAATGAACGGAGGAAGGTTGTGAAGATGTAACGAGTTAATTGGTCATTAAGTCAATAGGTCATTAGTCAATATGCGATTGATTAATGACCTATTGACTTAATGACCTAATGACTATTATTTTCCCTGCCCGTTATTCTCACAATTAGCGATCAATTGTTTTAGGTCTCTCCAACCATAACCTCCATGGAATTCCCCGTTTGCAGCAAATAATTTTTCTGCTCCGAGAGTTTCATAAAAACGATTGGTGGGATTATGGGCTTCGCCGAATAAAAGCATGGACGATACGCCTTGATTAAGAAAACGTTCGGCTACTTGGCAGAGGAGCTTTTTGCCGAGGCCAAGTCGGTGATATTTGCGCAGCAAATAGATCTTATTGAGCTCACCTGAAAAATCAGGAAGATCGTTATGTGTGTAAGGATGTGCTTTTGCAAAACCTACCAGTTCACCCCGTTCATTTTGTATCACCAGGCAAAACCAGTTGCCAGGAGAATTGAATATCTCTTTCCATTGATGCTCTCGTATTTCATACTTAGGTCCATCCTTGAATACAGGCGCATGCGTTTCATTAAAAGTTTCTACATGCAGTTGCGCAATTGCCGGCACATCGGCAGGTGTGGCTTCGCGAATGATAATGGAATCTACATGCTCACCGCGTTCCTGGAGATGGCGCGCATTAGCAATGCCGGATGGTCTTTTCGGCGCGAATAAAAAACGAACAACATTCCCGATAAGGTTCTTCATGGACCCAGTATTCATGTAAGTAGCAAGGTGAATACCTAAATTAAGCAAAACTTTTCTCAACAATTTGCAGAAATGGCCGGCGGAAATTTAATACGATCTTAGACCGGCGGGGAACAATGCCGGGGTGAAAGAAAACAGCCAGCAGAATAATTACAGGAATGCCCCCATACACCACCGTATCGCCCCAGATAGGAATGAATTGGTTGATCCTTGCGTCTGCAGGATGACGCCGCTGGTACCTCACGGGCACCTGCTCACCATCCTTAAACAATATATTGTCATTTCCATTGAACCAAACCGTGTTATTATTCTCTACAAAAGAGATTACCATATATACATGCCCTATTTGCCCTGTATAAGCTTTCCCTTTAAAGCTTGCAATCCCCATGGCTTTTTCAGAACGCGCAAGCCATATCAGTTTATGAATAAGGAATGGACTGAATAATAGCGCGAATAAAATAGTAAAGAATGTTGTGCGGGAAAGGGTCATAACGTTGGTAATAGTGATAGCGATGTCATAAAGGCAAAACCGCCTGTTTATTGTTTCCGAATGTAAGTAAATAACAACCCGGTGCAACAATTAACGTTTCCATAGGCCATCGCAACTTATTTCCCATAAATTTGCAGCATGAAGTTCCTGGCTTTTATGCTTCTTGTGATCTCTATGGCGGCTACCTTCATTCCCTGCTGTGAGTTTGATGGATGCGCAGACGAGCCTGTTGCCGCGGCTCACCAGGATAATGAAGATAAAAAACCGGGTTGTTCACCTTTATCAACCTGCAATCGTTGTTCAGTTGCTGCTATTGTAGCTTTAAAGCTTCCGCAACTGGATACTCCTTCTATCACAAAAGGTCAATTCATCGAAGCCCGCATCGCTTCGGTTTCACCTTCTTATTTTCCTTCTTTCTGGCAACCTCCACGATTAAGTTAAGCAGATAGATTATCTCTTAACTCAAATCCATAAAATGAAAATATTACTTACAGGCATTGCCCTGTGCTTTATGATCATAAGCCAGGCGCAGCACACATTTAAAGCGATAATAAAATCCGAAGAGCATTCACTTGCCGGTGCAACGGTCAGGTGGAAAGAACAAAACAAACTTTTCCGTGCTGATAGTACAGGAACAATTACCATCAATAATATTCCCGATGGACGACAGACTTTCATATTCAGCTATACCGGGTTCCAGGAGCAGGAGATCAGTTATACATTTCCGCTTTCATCAAACGATATCATCCAGATCATTCTTGAAGCAAACGAAGAAGAGGAAGAAGAAGTGATCGTTACGGCTACACGCACCAGCAGGACCATTTCAAACACACCCACCCGCACAGAGGTGATCTCCGGTGAAGAGCTCGAAGAAAAAGCAAATATGAAGCCCGGAGAAATTCGCATGCTGCTGAACGAAAGCACCGGTATCCAGATGCAGCAGACATCGGCCACTTCCTTTAATTCCAGCATTCGCATCCAGGGATTGGACGGACGTTATACCCAGGTGCTCAAAGACGGCTATCCCTTGTATGCGGGATTCTCCGGCGGTCTCAGTTTAATGCAGGTAGTGCCGCTTGACCTTAAGCAGGTGGAAGTAATTAAAGGCGCGTCTTCCACGCTTTACGGCGGCGGCGCAATTGCCGGGCTGGTAAATCTCGTTTCGAAAGTTCCTGGCGAAAAACGTGAGCTGAATTTTCTGGCGAATACCACCTCTGCAAGAGGGCTTGACCTCAGCGGCTTTTACAGCCAGAAATTCAACAAGGCTGGCGTAACGGTTTTTGCTTCGCGAAACACCGGCTATCCTTATGATCCTGCTGATATTGGTCTTACCGCCATCCCAAAATTTGAACGATACACCATCAACCCAAGATTGTTTTTATACGGTGCCAGGACAAACTTCAATGCAGGTTTCAGTTATATAACTGAAGACAGGGTAGGAGGAAGCCTTGCCTATATTAAAAACAACCAGCCCGGCTATTTCGAAAAAAACAATACCGATCGTTTCACCACGCAGGCTGGTATCGATCATAAACTGGGAGAGCATGCGCAACTGCATTTCAAGAACAGCTACAGCCATTTTAAAAGGAGCATTTTTGTGCCATCCTATGAATTTGCGGGTACGCAGCAATCGAGTTTCTCGGAGCTTACATACAATTATGAAAAAGATAAGGTTCAATGGGTAGCTGGCGCCAACCTATGGACAGATGACTTTACGGAAGACAGGCAAAGCGCGCTCATTCGTGATTATCATTACAATACTTTTGGCCTGTTTATGCAGAACGCGTGGCAGGTGAGCGAAGTGTTTACTCTTGAAAGCGGCATCAGGGGCGATTATGTAAAACAGTATGGGCTTGAATTGCTGCCGAGAGTATCTGCATTGTTTAAGATCACACCCAAACTTACGGTGAGGGCCGGTGGTGGCATGGGATATAAAACGCCAACAATATTCACTGAAGAATCTGAAAGGATACAGTTCCGTGATGTACTTCCACTGAATGAAAGCACTATTAAAAATGAAAGATCTGTTGGTGGCAATATAGACCTGAACTATCGCACCAACATCGGGCAGGTTGGCCTGAGCATTAACCAGCTCTTCTTTTATACAAGGTTGAACAAACCCCTGATCATGTTGTTTAATTCATCAGGCGATCTTGAGTTCAGGAATGCGGATGGACATATAGATACGCGGGGAATTGAAACGAATGTAAAGCTCACGTATCACGATTTCAAATTATTCATAGGGTATACTTTTGCAGATGTGAATACGCATTTTAATGATGTGAGATCGCGGTTGCCGCTCACTGCGAGGCACCGGTTGAATAATGTGCTGGTATATGAAGTAGAACAAAAGCTGAAGTTAGGATTGGAAGCTTATTATTTCAGTCCGCAAAAGCTGAATGATAACAGCATGGGGCGTTCTTACTGGATCATGGGTTTTATGGCGGAAAAACTTTGGAAGCGGTTTTCGATCTTTATCAATTTTGAAAATTTTACCGATTCACGGCAAACGAAGTTTGAAAGTATTTATACCGGTCCGATAGATAACCCGGTGTTCAAGGATATTTATGCGCCGCTAGATGGATTTGTAGTGAATGGGGGGGTTAAGTTGAAGTTGTAATATTTGTTGCACCGGAAAAAAGTATTGTTTTACTCCCGCACTCACTGTCATCCCGAATCCCCGCAGCAAG
>JBAVMD010000612.1:0-5686 GCA_049689695.1 Chitinophagaceae bacterium
TAACCAGCGTTACTTTATAGTTCACTTTATTTCCCCTGTTGCTGCGTGGTGCATCCAGGGTGAGCGAAGAATTAGCTGCAACATCGCGGAAGTAGAGCTTTTCCGTTTTGAACACTTCTTTATTCACTTTCAGGTATTCAACCTCTACTACTACCAGGTTAAGGTTGTAATCCGATGAATTCTTTACTGTCAACTCAAGTTTTGAAATGCCTCCAAACGGGCCTACCTGGTAATCGTTGCTGCTGACAGCCACCATTTTCTCAAGATTGGGCACCACCGGCTTTGGGGTCGGTTTCTTCACTGGCTCTTCCTTTTCGATGACTACCGCATCCGAATCATTTTTCAGGGACAGATCGGCAGCTACCTGTTGCTTGCCGGAATCAACGGCCGGCTTGGCTTTTTTTGCAGGAGGCACTATGGGCACAATCTGCTGTTTACCCGGTTCTTCATTTTGTTTTATTTCGCCAACGAGCGGATCAGTTTGATTGAGCGCAGTGTTGGAATTGGTATTTTGTTCAGTGGATGGAATAACAGAGTTAGTATTGACCGGATCCACTTTTTTGATCATCGAAACGCCGCCCTGTTTCTGGTTGATGGATACACCGATAAATATTCCCAGCGCTATCATACAAACCATTCCGATCACGATAGACGCTAGCACAACGGGTTTTATTCTAATGCTACGCTTTGCAGGGTAATAGATCTCTTCCCGCTGCCGGTCACTAACAGGTTCTTTCTGCGCGGTCCTGGCTTTTGCAGAAGGTAAAGGTTTAGGCGCCTCATAATTCGTTTCATCAGCTACGTGCTCAGGCTGCAGGGTTGTGCCGAAAGCCGAAGGCGCAGGTTGATCCGCCACGGGGTTAGGTTTTGGGGCCGGGGCCTGAACAGATGCACCTGAAGGCAGGGTCACAAATATGCGTTTGTATTCTTTTTCTTTCTTCGGAACCGGCTTGTTCTCTGCCGGCTGCATTGGCCTGGCAGTTGGAGGAATGGAGACCACAGGTGTTTGAACCGGTGTTTCCTGGACTTTATTTTCAGGTTCGGGCTTTTTATAGAAGCGGTCGTACGGTTGTTCTTCTACCGGCGGAGCAAAGGATTTTAAATCGTCAATTTCTCCCGGATAACGCCAGGCAGCGCTTTTCCCATCTACCCATATCAGATCGTATGGCTTAAGGCCCATTTGCTGCAGATCGTCGGCCGAGTAAGGGCCAGACTGCTTATTGCTGCGTAACAAGAGAAACTGCTTCATCGTACATTGGTTTTGAAAAATGCTCAAAGCATAGCTAACATAGAAAGGAGGTCCGGTAGTATTAAGGGAGTGTTATAAAAATAACCTTATACTTAAACTATACCAAAATCGAACCGGATTATAATCTGAACATTCCGTTAAAAAAATTTAATTTTTCATTACCACAAACAAGACCCGAAAATGGGTCTCAAAAACGTGGAAAAACTCTGCAAAAAACAAGTTGTATCATCAGGTTTTCCGCTGTAAATCAGGTAGATTTGCAGCCTTCACCAACCGACCAAAAAAATCGAAGGAAAGCAGCATGGATCAGGAATTTCAACCGCCTCAGACCAATGACCAGAATCGCATAGTTCCCATCAATATTGAAGAGCAGATGAAGACCGCATACATTGACTACTCAATGAGTGTTATTGTAGGCCGTGCATTGCCCGACGTACGTGATGGATTGAAGCCCGTACACCGGCGCATTCTGCATGCGATGAACGAATTGGGGTTGGCCTCCAACCGCGCTTATAAGAAATCTGCCCGTATAGTGGGAGAGGTGTTGGGTAAATATCACCCGCACGGAGATGGATCAGTGTACGATGCAATGGTGCGTATGGCGCAGGATTGGAACATGCGGTATACCATGGTTGACGGACAGGGTAACTTCGGAAGCCAGGATGGGGATGGTCCCGCGGCCATGAGGTATACAGAGGTAAGACTCCATCGAATAGCGGAGCACATGCTGGACGATATCGAAAAAGAAACGGTGGATTTCCAGTTCAATTTCGACGATAGCCTTAAGGAACCAACCGTATTGCCCAGCCGGATACCCCAGTTATTAGTGAATGGTTCCAGCGGAATTGCGGTGGGTATGGCCACCAATATGATGCCTCACAATCTTACTGAGGTGATCAATGGCTGCCTGGCCTATATCGGCAACCGGGAGGTTACGGTAGAAGAACTGATGCAGCATATCAAGGGCCCTGATTTCCCTACAGGCGGTATCATCTTCGGTATTGAGGGCGTTAAAGCCGCCATGTACCTCGGGCGCGGAAGGGTTGTGTTGCGCGGAAAGCTGACCATTGAGACCAAGCCAAGTGGCAGGGAACAGATCATCATTACAGAAGTGCCTTACCAGGTGAACCGGGATAGTCTTTGCGACCGCATCGGCCAACTGGTGAATGAAAAAGCAATAGAAGGCATAGCACACGTAAACAACGAATCGAATAAGAAAGAAGGCACCCGCATTGTTATTGACCTTAAGCGTGATGGTGTTGCCAACGTGATCGTTAACCAGCTCTATAAATACACTGAGCTTCAAACCAGCTACGGCATCAATAACGTTGCGCTGGTAAGAGGACGCCCAAGAACACTTAACCTGCGAGACCTGATCAGCGAGTTCGTTGATTTCAGGATGGACGTGGTTAACCGCCGCACCCAATTTGAATTAAGGGAAGCGGAAAAAAGAGCGCATATACTGCAGGGATATCTTATTGCACTCGATCATCTCGACCAGGTGATCGCGCTGATCCGCAGCAGCCGCACGCCGGATGAGGCAAGGGATGGATTGATGACCAATTTCGGCATGAGTGAGATACAGGCTAAAGCTGTATTGGAACTACGCCTGCAGCGACTCACCGGCATGGAACGCGATAAGATCAAGCAGGAATTTGACGAGATCATGAAGCAGATAACTGCCCTGAAAGAACTGCTTGCAAACGAAGGACTGCGGTATGAAGTGATTTCAAAAGAACTGATCGAGATAAGAGATAAATTCGGCGATGCGCGTAAAAGCGAGATCACTTACCTGGATGATGAAGTGCGGATAAAAGACCTGATCAAGGAAGAAGACGTGGTGATCACTATTTCGCATCTTGGTTACATAAAAAGAACTTCGGCTACTGAATACCGTCAGCAGCGCAGGGGAGGAAGGGGAGCCATCGGTGGAAAAACAAGAGAAGAGGATTGGATCGAACATTTGTTCGTGGCATCCACCCATCATACCATGTTGTTTTTCACAGAAAAGGGAAGATGTTACTGGATGAACGTGTACGAAATTCCCGAAGGCGATAAAACCAGCAAGGGCCGTGCAATTCAGAACCTGGTGCAATTGCCTCCTGATGATAAGGTAAGAGCGATCATTGATGTAAAAGATCTGCAGGACAAAGCATTTGTAAGCACACATAACATTGTGCTGTGCACCAAGAAAGGCATTATTAAAAAAACTTTGCTCGAAGATTTTTCAAGGCCAAGGCAAACCGGCGTAAACGCCATTACCATCCTGGAAGGCGATGAATTGCTGGAAGCCAAGCTAACCGATGGACAGTGCGAGATCATGATGGCTGTTAAGAGCGGGCGGGCCATTCGTTTCCCGGAAGACAGGGTGCGCCCTACAGGCCGCGGTGCCATAGGCGTGGCCGGAATTGAGGTAGAAGATAACCAGGACGAAGTAGTTGGCATGATTTGCGTTAATAAAGATGACAGGTCGAGAACAGTATTGGTGGTGAGCCAGAAAGGGTTTGGCAAACGTACTCCGGTAGACGAATACCGCATTACCAACCGAGGCGGCAAAGGCGTGAAGACCATTAGCGTAACGGATAAGACCGGTGCATTAGTGGGCATATTGGACGTACACCAGAAAGAAGATTTAATGATAACTTGCAGGAGTGGGGTCACCATACGCATGCCGGTAGCCGGTATTAGTGAACAGGGGCGTGCTACCCAGGGCGTAAAGCTGATTAGGCTGGATGGAAATGATGAAATAGCAGCTATTACCGATCTGGATGAGCATGAGGAAACCGTGCAGGTATTGATTGAGCAGACCGAAGAAGCGGCAATTACCGGCGAAGCGCCATTAATTGAGGAGCCCGATGCAACCAACCCGGAGCCTGATGAATCTTCAGAGGGTGAAACCTCAGAAGACAACGAGGTAATTCTTTAGTTCCAACTTGCCATTATAAAATAAAAATTCATGCAGATGAAACGTTTTCTTTTTACAGGCCTTCTCGCCATTATGGTTACAGGTCTGTTTGCACAGAAGGTTGAAAAAGCGAAAGAGCTTTTGAAAGCTAACAAGCTTGCAGAGGCAAGAACTGAAATAGACGCTTTCCTGGCCCAGGAAAAAAATGCCAAAAATGCTGATGGCTGGTATACAAAGGCAAAGATCTACAATGCAATTTCCATGGACGCAACCCTGAAAGCCCAGGTTCCGGAAGCGCGCATGGAAGCGTTTAAGTCTTTGAAGAAATATACCGAAGTAGACGACAAGATGCTTATTGCATTGCAGATTGATGGTTATAAGCCGGTGAATGAAATTTATACCGGGTATTACCAGGAGGCTGCCAACAGCTTTAATGCAAAAGATTATCAGACTTCATTGACTGGTTTTAAAAATGCCATTGAGGTGAGCACTTTTATGACGCAGAAAGGCTGGATCAATCTGAAGTTGGATACTAACTCTGTTTTATATGCAGGTGTATCAGCTGAAAAATTGAACAAGCCTGAAGAAGCCGTTAGTTATTATGGAAAACTGGCTGAAGGCAAAATAAAAAGCGATGGTTTTGCAGAGATCTATAAATGGGTAGCCAATTATTACTACGAGAAAAAAGATATGACCAATGCTGAGAAATTCGTTGGTCTTGGCAAAGAAGTATATCCCGGCGATCCATTCTGGGCAAGCCTGGAGCTTGATATGAGCAGGGATAAAGGTGATAAGAATACATTGTTCTCTAAATATGAAGAGACCATTGCCGCAAATCCTGAAAATCATTTGTACCGTTACAACTACGCTGTAGAGCTTTATCAATATGGTTATAATACTGATTCAGCCAAGCGTCCTGCAGATTCTGAAGAAAAGATAAAGAAAGCAAGTGAGAGCATTCAACAGGCGCTTCGTATTAAGCCTGATTATTCAAGGGCTCAATTGTTTGCCGGGCAGATCGTATACAACCAGGGCGTTGATATGCTGACCAGGTCAAAAGCCATGAAAGGAACAAAGCCTGATGAAGTAAAACGTAAGGCAGACCTGAAAGCAGAAGCTATCAAAAAATTTGATGAGGCTACGCCATTCTTTTTGAAAGTTGATGAACTGCTGGGTGGACAAGGCAAATTGAAAATGGAAGACAAAACAGATTTGAAAGAAGCATACGATCTGCTCATCACTATTTATGATCAGAAGGGAATGAAGGATAAAGTGAAAGAGTTTGAAGTGAAGTTTAATGATGTAGATAGAAAGCATTGATCCGTTTAAATAATCGGTTAAAATTTATTTTTGCACCAGTATATACTGGTGCTTTTTTTATGCTGTAATTTTGTGTGATCTCCAAAGCTGAAGTGTAAAAAATATTTTGATAAGAAGAAAAGCTTATGAGATTATTTGAAAGTTTTTTGAATGTGCCGGATCATAAATGGGCGTGGTTTGTGAGTACGTTGATAGGTGGTATAGGGCTTACA
>JBAVMD010000613.1:0-14439 GCA_049689695.1 Chitinophagaceae bacterium
GGTCAATGCACTTACCAATGGGTTCGATGCCATCGATTTCGTGAAAGATAATCCGCTTGATGTTGTGCTGCTCGATGAAAGCATGCCCGGCATTACGGGATTGGAAACGCTTGCCAAAATAAAAGAAGTTAATTCGCAGATACCGGTTGTGCTCATTACAAAAAATGAGACGGAGAACCTGATGGACGAAGCCATCGGCAGCCAGATAACAGATTATCTTATTAAGCCGGTAAGCCCTAACCAGGTGCTGCTGAGCCTTAAAAAGATCATAGATAACCGCAGACTGGTAGCGGAGAAAACAACTTTTGCTTACCAGCAACAATTCCGCAACCTGTTCATGGCGCTCAACAGCAATCCTGACTTCAACGAGTGGATGGATATTTATAAAAAGCTCGTGTATTGGGAACTGGAAATGCAAAAGAGCGACAGTCCGGAAATGCAGGAAGTGCTTCAATCTCAGAAAAGCGAAGCCAATACGGAGTTCTTTAAGTTCATTTCCAGGAATTATGCAAAATGGATGGCGCCGCGGAGTACAGAATCGCCGGTGATGTCGCACAATCTTTTCCAGTTCAAGGTGCTTCCGCATGTTGAAAAGGGGATACCAACATTTTTTATCGTTATCGATAACCTGCGCTTCGATCAATGGAAAACCATTCAGCCAATTTTTGCGGAGAGCTTCCGCATACTGGAAGAAGATACTTTTTACAGCATACTGCCAACGGCAACGCAATATTGCCGCAATGCAATATTCGCCGGGCTTACACCTGCCGAAATAGAAAAACAGTTCCCGGTTCAATGGAAGAACGATGACGAGGAAGGAGGAAAGAATTTATTTGAAGAAGAATTTTTCCGCTCACAGCTGAAGCGATTAAAAAAAGAACATCTGCGTTTCTCTTATACAAAAGTGCTGCACTTTAATGCGGGGCAAGACCTTGTGAATAATATTCATAACCTGCTGGGAAATGATCTGAATGTGATCGTGTACAATTTCGTGGACATGCTCAGCCATGCGCGCACAGAAATGGAAGTGCTGAAAGAACTGGCTGGCGATGAAACCAGCTACAGGAGCATTACTGCAAGTTGGTTTGAACATTCCCCTTTGCACCAGGCATTGAAAAAGATCGCAGATAAAAAGATCAATATTGTTCTGGCTACCGATCATGGAAGCGTGCGTGTGAAAACGCCTTGCAAGGTGGTGGGCGATAAGCAAACCACTACCAATCTGCGGTATAAGCACGGCCGCAACCTGAATTACGATCCCAGGGATGTATTGGCATTCCGCGATCCGCGAGAAGCAGGTTTGCCGGTGCCAACAGTTAACTCATCTTATATTTTCGCACGTGAAGATGCTTATCTCTGTTATCCTAATAACTACAATCATTACGTAAACTATTACCGTAATACTTTCCAGCATGGAGGCGTGAGCCTGGAAGAGATGATCATTCCGGTGATCAAAATGACGAGTAAATAATCAGTAAACGTATGCACTACATGTGGAAAAGATGTAAGTTGAAAAATCGCCTTTTCCTTACGCCCGGCCTAAATTTGATGAATGAAGTATAACCAGGCAACGCTCGACAAAATAGAGAAGATACTTGACGAGGGTAATTATGTGGTGAGGTACGAGCGTGGCAGCTTCCAAAGCGGGTATTGCATACTGGAAGAAAGGAAGGTGGTGGTATTGAATAAATTTCTGCAACTGGAAGGCCGCATTAATACCATGATGGACCTGATCCCCCAACTTTCAGTAGATCCTGATACACTTACGCCTGAGTCACGCAAACTTTACCTGGAGCTTGTGGCAAGGTACGAGGCAGAAGAGCAATAGGCTTTTCACTTATTCTTTATCTTTTCTTATTTCCCATTAGCTTTGAGGCTGTGAGTAATCCTTCGCTCAAAATAACTTTTTTAGGAAGCGGCACCAGCAGCGGCGTGCCCATGATAGCCTGCGGGTGCCCTGTCTGCACTTCTCATGACAGCAAAGACAAGCGTCTCCGTTCAAGCATACTCGTTCAATCAGCTACCACAAACCTGGTGGTTGATACCACGCCCGATTTCAGGTACCAGATGTTGCGCGCCGAAGTAAAGAAATTAGATGCGATCGTGTTCACGCATCCGCACAAAGATCATATTGCGGGGCTTGACGATGTACGCGCTTATAATTTTTTTACCCGTAAGCCCATGGAAATATATGCGAACGAAATGACGCAGGAGGTGATCATCAGAGAATTTCCTTACGCTTTTGCAGATAAGAAGTACCCCGGAGTTCCGGAGATCAATATCAATACCATTGCTTTCGATGAATTTGTAGTAGGCGATATTCCTGTGGCGCCCATCCTGGTCTGGCACATGAAGATGCCGGTGCTGGGCTTCAGGTTTGGAGATTTTACTTATATCACAGATGCCAACAGGATCGATGAAGCTGAGCGGCAAAAGATCCGCGGCAGCAAAGCGATAGTGCTGAACGCTCTGCGCAAAGAACCGCACATCTCTCATTTTACTCTGGACGAAGCCGTGGCGATAACACGTGAGCTGCAGGTCCCGCAAGCTTATTTTACACACATCAGTCATCAATTGGGCAGGCATGCCGATATCAGCCGCGAACTACCTGCGGGAATGGAACTTGCCTGGGATGGCCTCGTCATCAATATCTGAACGTTATTTTCCCTTTTTTGAATGAGGTTTTTACATTGGCTGCTTTACTGGTAGCTGGTATCTTGCTATTGTGATGACGAGGAATTTATAGCGCAGATGGAAGAGGATTTTTGGATGTTGCAGATGGGCGGTTGAAATTTTTAGTTGTTCTTCTGATCAGCGAAGCTGATCTCATCTGCAACATCCAAAAATCTTCCTTGATCTGCGCTATAAATTCTCCTCTGCATTAAGATTCCTGACCCAATAATTCAAAATGCTCAAGGAATACTTGTCGTTTACAAAAAAGGAAAGAATAGCCATTGTTACACTGGTAGCACTGATACTCGGCATTTACCTGATGCCACGTTTTATCAAACCGAAAGAGGAACCGCCTTCAGAAAAAGAGATCAGAGAGTTTAAATTGCTGGAACAACAGCTCGCATCAAATGACAGCAGTAAAAAGAATAATTATACTGATGACGATGAGCCTCCTTTATCTTATGCATCACATACATCTGAAGAAAACAGGCGGCCCGTTCAGTTATTTTATTTCGATCCGAATACTATTTCAGCGAACGATTGGAAACGGTTGGGTTTGCGGGATAAGACCATCGGCACTATTCAGAAATACCTCAGCAAGGGTGGGCATTTTTACAAGCCCGCAGATATTAAAAAGATATATGGGCTAAAGCCTGATGAGTATGAGCGGATAGCAGCCTACATCCGCATAGAGCGCCCCGAAGCGCATGAGCCTTCGGAAAGAAAATCATACAATGCACCGGACAGGCACGCAGAAAGCCCAAAAAAGTTTGCCGCACGGATAAGCATCATCGATATCAACACTGCGGATACGGCAGGTTTTGTTGCCTTGCCTGGTATAGGCAGTAAGCTGGCTGCGCGCATTGTGAATTTCAGGGAGAAGTTAGGGGGTTTTTATTCAGTAGAACAGGTGGGTGAAACCTATGGCTTGCCGGATTCTACCTTTCAAAAGATCAGGTCCTGGCTTTCGGTTCAGGAAGGTAATATCAGGCAGATCAATATCAATACTGTCACAGCCGACGAGCTTAAGCTGCATCCTTATATCCGGTGGAATCTTGCAGGCGCAATAATCAGGTACCGCGAGCAACATGGTACATTCAAAACACTTGAGGAGTTGAAACAAATTGTGGCGATAAACTCAGAAACATACGCCAAGATAGCGCCCTATTTAAGGATTAGTAACTAACACTTGTTAGTATTTTTCAAATTAATTCATATCTTGCGCCTCTATGGAATTTCAACACGCAGAACTTACAGATCAGGTAGCGCAAACAGCCAGGGATTTTGCACTGCAGCACATCAAGCCGCGTGTAATGGAATGGGATGAAAGCCAGGAATTTCCCGTGCAGATATTTAAAGAGATGGGCAAACTTGGCCTGATGGGCGTATTGGTGCCTGAGGAATATGGCGGAGCAGGCTTAGGTTATTTTGAATACGTGGCAGTGATCCAGGAGATATCAAAGGTTTGCGGATCTGTGGGCCTCAGCCTGGCAGCTCACAACTCACTTTGTACCGGTCATATTTTAGCATTTGGCAACGACGCGCAGAAGCGCCATTACCTTCCGAAGCTGGCTACTGCTGAATGGATAGGTGCCTGGGGACTTACCGAGCCAAACACAGGAAGTGATGCAGGTAATATGAAATGTGTTGCCGTTAAAGAAGGGAATGAATGGGTGATCAATGGTACGAAATCATGGATCACGCATGGTAAAAGCGGAGATGTTGCCGTAGTAATATGCAGGACCGGCGAGCCCCGCACAAAGAACAATGCAACTGCTTTTATTGTAGAAAGAGGAACGCCCGGCTTTAGCGGAGGCAAAAAAGAAAATAAATTAGGAATGCGCGCCAGTGAAACGGCGGAAATGATATTTGATAATTGCCGGATTCCAGAAAGCAATATGCTTGGTAAGGAAGGAGAAGGATTCTACCAGTCCATGAAAATACTGGATGGCGGAAGGATATCTATTGCAGCGCTCAGCCTTGGAATAGCAAAAGGCGCATACGAAGCAGCCCTGCAATATTCAAAAGAACGTCACCAGTTCGACCAGCCCATATCTAACTTCCAGGGCATTGCTTTTAAGCTGGCCGATATGGCTACCGAGATCATGGCCGCTGAGTTGCTCACCAACCAGGCTGCAGACCTCAAGAACAGGGGAATGCAAATGACCAAGGAATCAGCTATGGCAAAATATTACGCGAGTGAAGTGGCCGTAAAAACGGCCAATGATGCCGTGCAGGTATTTGGCGGTTATGGGTACACGAAAGACTTTCCTGTAGAAAAATTTTATCGTGATGCAAAACTCTGCACCATTGGCGAGGGAACATCCGAAATACAAAAGCTTGTTATCTCCCGCGAAGTATTGCGGTGATAACCGGGCCTTCGATTGCTTGCTTGTGCCCCGGATCTCTGATCCGGGGCTTTTTTTATGCGCTGTATATTATCTTACCAGCATCATGGATTCTGCTGCCATTTTCTGGTTGTACTCCAGCGTCATGCTTTTATGGTTCACCAGGTCTACAATAGTTCCTATCAAGCAAAGGCCACCGGTAAAAAGGTAAAGAATGCCCATGCCTATCTGTCCTAATACGAAGCGCTGAATGCCCGCTACCACAACAAACCCGAGAATAGTGCAGATAAGAATAGTATCTGTTGCTTTTCTCTTGCCTGCATACGACATCGCAAATACGCGCAGCTGTTCGTCTGTAAGGTCTTTTGTAAGATTGTTCAGGTAAAGTGTTTCTTCAGTTTCAAGGCCTGGGATGAGGCTCATTAATCTTTGATTCATGATTGTTGGCTTTGGAGTGGGTTAAGTTCTTTTTTAAAAGTATGATGATTCTGTTCAATAAAACAAGAAATGCAAAAATGCCTAAAGGATGAGCAAAAAAAGATTGGCTGAAATTTCCGCGGTATAACAGCGCGAGGGATTTTCCCAATCCGCAACCCGGGCACCAGCTGATGCCTATGTTTTTGAAAAAGCACCAGGAGAAATGTGTTTCTGCAAACGGATCAACAAAAGCAGGCAATATCAATGCTCCGATCCATGCAAATGCTTCCACGTTGGCGGCAGAAAATTTCATTCAGCCAATGTACCGCGAAATTTGCAAAGAGGCTTCGCCTTTTCTAAATTCCGGAACCGGGGAGTGCAAAAGGCTTCGCCTTTCCTAAATCCCAAGAACCCGGGAATAAAAAAGGCGAAGCCTTTCAGTCCAGAAAATCATCCTGCTCCTTTGGAGAATACTTGCTGAACATGCTTTCAATAGCTCCCGAAAAAAGCGGCAGCTTCTTCTTAGCAAAATCTTTGATGATGGTAATGGATTGAAGCGCCTGCGCATCTGTAAGGCCAACTTCATTTTTGAGGCGGTCAATGAGTTCCTGCATAAAATATTTTATAAATAACAAATAACAAGCACCAAAGAAAAATCAAAATAAGAAAAACAAAAAGAGCCGCTAAGCGGCTCTCATTAAATATCAGAATTTGTATTTTCCTTGTAGCTTGTAGCTCGATGCTCCGTGCTCGATGCTCGTCGCTTATTCTCCTACGCCACCTTCAACAAATTCATCCTGCTGCTGTCAAACTTCTTCTTCACATACGTGAGGTCCATATGAAAAGCTTTCTGGTTCGAAGAAGGCAGCTCGAACATAGCATCTGTTAGAATGCTCTCGCAGATACTCCGCAATCCGCGTGCGCCAAGTTTAAATTCCATTGCTTTCTCCACCATAAAGTCCAGCACGTCTGCATCAAAAGTAAGCTTGATGCCTTCCAGCTCAAATATCTTTTTGTATTGTTTGATCAGCGCGTTTTTAGGCTCAGTAAGAATAGAGCGCAAAGTTGGCTTATCCAGCGGGTTCAGGTAGGTAACTACCGGCAAGCGGCCAAGCAGTTCAGGTATCAATCCAAATGATTTCAGGTCCTGTGCATTCACATACTTCAACAGGTTTTTCTTCATGTGTTCCTGCTGCTCTTTGTTCACGTTGAAACCAATGGCATTTGTATTCACCCTGCGTGCGATCACCCTGTCGATGCTATCGAAAGCGCCGCCGCAAATGAAAAGAATGTTCTGCGTGTTGATCTTGATGAGCTTCTGCTCCGGATGCTTGCGTCCTCCCTGCGGTGGAACAAGTACATCGGTTCCTTCCAGCAGTTTTAATAATCCCTGCTGCACACCTTCGCCGCTTACATCACGTGTAATGGAAGGATTGTCTCCCTTTCTTGCGATCTTATCGATCTCATCTATATAAACAATGCCACGCTCGGCGGCAGACACATCGTAATTACAAACCTGCAACAGGCGGGTAAGAATGCTTTCCACATCTTCACCTACATAACCAGCCTCTGTAAACACCGTAGCATCCACAATGGCAAAGGGAACATTCAACATGCGCGCGATGGTCTTGGCCAGCAAGGTTTTACCGGTACCTGTTTCGCCCACCATGATGATGTTACTTTTTTCTATCTCTACTTCACCGTCTATAGATTTCTGCTGAAGCCGCTTGTAGTGATTGTAAACTGCTACAGCCAGTACTTTCTTGGCCTCGTCCTGGGCTATCACATATTCATCCAGGAATTTTTTGATCTCGATCGGTTTTTTAATGGTCAGTTTAAAAGAGCTTGCGGGAGCTTCCTGCTCACGTATCATTAGTTCCTGGTCTATGATCTCACGGGCATGATCAACACAGTTCTCACAAATATGTCCCTCCTGCCCCGCGATCAGGATCTTTACTTCATCCCGGCTGCGACCGCAAAAAGAACAATGCAACGAGTTTTTAGCCATCTTATATGTATATGTAGATTGGAGATTTTTTTTACGGCGAACAAAGCAAATTTCCGAAACTTTTGCCAGAATTGCTATTAAACATATCCTAATAAAAAACCGCTGATAGTCAGCGGTTTGATTCAAAGGATGACATCCTCTGTAAGGATGTCATCCTTTTTAAAGTTTTTCAACTATATGGTCCACGATACCGTATTCGATAGCCTCTTTGGCATCCATCCAGTAATCGCGGTCAAAATCTTTCATAACCCGTTCGAATGTCTTTCCGCAATTATCCGCAAGGATCTTTGCGCCCAGTTCCTTTACTTTTCTTGTTTGTATAGCCTGGATTTCCAGGTCGGCAGAAACGCCTTGAATATGACCGCCCAGGCTTGGCTGATGTATCATTACTTCGCCATGAGGGTAAATAAATCTTTTTCCTTTAACGCCGCCACTCAGGAGAATAGAACCCATTGAAGCTGCCAATCCCATGCAGATGGTGTTCACAGGGCTTTTGATCATACGCATGGTGTCATAGATCACCATACCGCTTGTAACTACTCCACCCGGGCTGTTGATGTAGAAGTTTATTTCTTCTCCGGGCTTATCAAAATCGAGCAGCAACAATTTGGTCACTACTTCTTTGGCAGATTTATCGTCCACCATTCCCCAGAGATATACGGAGCGGTTTGCAAAAAAATATTTTTCGAGCCGCTTCATCAGCATCATGGAATCGGACTGTGCTTTTTCTTCTTTCTCTTCTTCCTCTTCCTCATCTTCCTTTTTCCAGGTTGGCTTGGAAGTATAATGTTTCCAGTTCATCTTGTAGTTTATTATTTTGGAGATTTGATGTTCCCGTTGGGAACTGAACCTTAGCTTTCTTTGTTTTCTTTCCTTGGATTAAGAAGCAATACCTCATCTACCAGGCCATATTCTTTTGCTTCTATGGAGGTCATCCAGAAATCGCGGTCGCAATCTATTGCTACCTGCTTTATATCCCTGCCGGTATGATAAGAAATAACTTCGTACAGCTCAGCTTTTATCTTGCGGATCTCGTTCACAGTGATCTCGATATCGCTGGCTTGTCCGCCAATGGCGCCACTTGGCTGGTGCATCATTACACGGCTGTGCTTGAGCGCCGTGCGCTTTCCTTTTGTACCTGCGCACATCAATACTGCGGCCATGGATGCAGCCATGCCAATGCAAATGGTAGATACATCGGGACTGATGTACTGCATGGTATCGTACACGCCTAAACCTGAGTAAACACTTCCGCCCGGACAATTGATGTACATCTGTATGTCGCGGTGGCGGTCAGTGCTCTCCAGGAACAGCATCTGTGCAGTGATGATATTGGCCACCTCATCGTTCAGGGGATAACCCAGGAAAATGATACGGTCCATCATCAAACGGCTGTAAACATCCATAACGGCAACGTTCATCGGCCGCTCTTCTATGATATTAGGAGTAAGATTGGTAACTATGTATTTGCTGTAATCATTGAGCGTATTGCTGGAAATTCCCTGGTGCTTAACGGCATATTTTTCAAACTCTGAATTCATATTCCTTTTTTATAATGATTGGCTAAAGGGCCAACAAATATCCATCCAAAATATAATTATGACAAAATTTGATTAAGGAGAGGAATTTATGGCAGACGGGAAGGAGTTTCGGGTTTAAAGTTTCTGGTTTCGGGTTCTTCTCCGTAAAAAACTTTAGAAACGCATGCCTGCTGTTATTCATAAACTAACAGAGAAGAACCCGAAACCCGAAACCTAATGCTGGTGCTGATGCTGCAAATGCTGAAACTCTTCAACCGTAGTGGGTTTTTCCGGAGTGTTCACCTGGCTGGCAGCCCACTCCAATGCTCTTTCGTTCTGCAGGCGGTGATAAGTATCCTCGGTGAATTTCTTATCCTGCATCATGCGGTTGAGATAATCCGTGATCCATGTTTGAGAATCGTCAAGCGGCATGCCCATATAACCTGCCAATTGCTGTTTGGCAAAATCCTTAATATCGTCCTGGGTGATCTGCAGGTTGTTCTCACGGAATATCTTGTCAGTAATGAGCGTCCATTTCAACTGGTTCACAAAATGCGGGTAGTCTTCTTCAACCTGCTCTGCTGTTTTAGGCTGATCGCCGCCATGCTGCAGCCAGCGTTTTAAGAATGTTTCCGGGAAATCGATATGTGTCTGATCGATCAGTACATGATATATTTCGTGCTGAAGCATGCTGGCGCTTTGTTTGTCCCAGTGCTGCTGCATCTCTTCGCGGATAACGTTTTTCAGATCGTCAACACTGCTGATCTCTTTATTGGGATAAGCTTTTTTGAAGAAATCTTCGTTCAGCTCTGCTTTGTCAATGAGACCAATCTTGGTAAGCGTAAGCTTAAAGAACTTCTCAGCTGCTCCCGAGTCATCTTTCAGTCCAAGATCGCCAATCACCCATTCCCTTTCCCGTGGCTCGAAGGCTTTTGAAAGCTGAACTACAAGGCTGTCGTCTTTTTTCTTGCCCATCCATTCATTGCGCACATCGGGCGCGAAATATTTTACGAGCAATGAATTGTCTTTTACAACACCACCTTCTGCTGCATTGCCTTCGGCATCTGTTTCAGCAAAGTGAAGGTTCAACACATTCTCATCAGACGTTACCGTTTCGGGTTCGGTCATGTTTCCATGACGCATCTGCTGCCTGCCAACCTCTTCGTTCACCATTTCATCAGTAACGGCGATCTTGCGGCGGCCCACGTTGGCCGCGTTCAGATCGGGCAACTGAAATTCAGGCTTAAGGCCAATTTCAAAAGCAAATACGTAATCGGCGGGAGTTTCAACATTTATCTGGCGCGCATCGTTTTCAGGAAGCGGGAGCGGCTGAGCAAAAATGTCCAGCTTTTCTGTGACCATGTAATTGGTAAGCTCTTTCTCTACGGTACGAAGCACTTCATCTGTAAGAACAGAAGAACCATACATTTTTTTGATGAGCGAAGGAGGCACCATGCCTTTCCTGAAACCTGGAATATTGGCCTGTTTGCCATATGTTTTGAGGGCTTTTTCGAAAGAAGCCATATAATCTTCCTTAGCCACATTTATAGTGATCTTATCAATCAATAATCCTATGTTTTCCCTGGTAACTGTTGCCATGCACTAATGTTTTAAAGTAAGAAGGGCTGCAAAGTTAGGGAAAAGAGGCTGTCCGAGAGGCTTCGCCTTTATAAATCCCAAGGACCCTTGACTTTAAAAAAGGCGAAGCCTCTTGGAAGTCACTCATTTATCCTTTAATACCAGCAGGGGCACATGCGTATCGTATACCATCGCCTTTGTATGGCTCCGGCCAAACAGCCGCTCAAAAAAGCTGTGTTCGTGAGTGACCATTACCAGCAGATCGGTCTTGTGGGTTTCCAGGTAAGATTGGATGCCGTGCTTTACCTCATTGTCTTTAATAATATGGAAGTCATGCGGTACAGCCTTGAAAGCCGGGTCAAGCTGCAATTGGCCTGCTACTTCCTTGCCGCTCGTATCCGCCGGATTTTTTTGAACGTGCACAATGTGCAGCGAAGCCTGGAATGTCTTTAAAAGCTCAAGCAGCAGGTCGTATGCGCGAAAATCTATTTTGTAGCTGAAATCTGTGGCGTAGGTTACCTGGCGGATGTCGTTATAAACAGCTTCGTCAGGTACTACCAACGTAGGGATGTCTATTTTTTTAATCGTGCTGGTGGTAGTGCTGCCCATCATTTTTTCAAGCGCGCCTTTTCCTTTCATCCCCATCACCACCAGGTCTATCGGTTCATCCTCTATCACAGCCTGTATCTCATCCGATGGAAACCCAAGCCGTACGAGGTAGCGCGCGCTGATGCCGTATTCTGCAGTTAGTTTATCAGTAACATCTTTTGAGAACCGCTCGTTTTCCCGCTGCATTTCTTCGGCGTTCAGCATTGCATAAGGCACCTCGCTTACAGGAGTAGGAAGCATATAGGCATGCAGCAACACCACGGAGGCGTTCAGCTTAACCGCGAGACGCGCAGCATAAGAAAGCGCATTCTTAGCACTGTCTGAAAAATCGGTAGGAACAAGAATGGTTTGCATAAAGAAAGTTTATCGTCTGCAGGTAAGACACTAACGAAGTTAAGAAAGTGTGGAAAGAGGCTTCGCCTTTTTTAATCCCGGGAACTCCTGACACAAAAAAGGCGAAGCCTCTCTGAGAACTCGTGAAAACAGAAAAAGGCGAAGCCTCTGCGGCATCGCCTTTTAAAAAGTGCGGATGGAGGGGGTCGAACCCACATGCCTTGCGGCGCTAGATCCTAAGTCTAGTGCGTCTGCCAGTTTCGCCACATCCGCCTGAAAGAGGCTTCGCCTTTTTCTACCACAAGAACTCATGAGATAAAAAAGGCGAAGCCTCTAAAAAGAAGGCAAAAGTAGGGATTTCGCGTTAAATTCGTGATGTATGGATACTGTAGCGTCTGCACCTAAATACAATCTGAACGAAGAGCAGGAAAAGAAGTTGATCCTCAGGGAATACCGTGCTTTGTTGCGTGCCCTTAAGACCAAGCTCAAGCCCGGAGACCGCAAGCTCATCCGCAATGCATTTGAGATGTCTGCCGAAGCGCATAAAACCATGCGGCGAAAGAGCGGTGAGCCTTATATTCTTCATCCATTGGCCGTTGCCCGCATTTGCGTGGAAGAGATTGGCCTGGGTGTACGGTCCACCATCTGCGCGCTCATGCACGATACTGTGGAAGACACCGACATTACGCTGGATGATGTGGAGCGTGATTTCGGCAACGAGATCGCACGCATTGTAGACGGGCTTACTAAAATATCCAACGTTATTGATGTCAACGCCTCACAGCAGGCGGAGAATTTCAGGAAGATACTGCTTACGCTTACCGATGATCCGCGGGTGATCCTCATCAAGCTTGCTGACAGGCTGCACAACATGCGCACCATGGACAGCATGAAGCGTGAGAAACAATTAAAGATCTCGTCAGAAACAGTGTACGTATATGCGCCCCTCGCACATCGCATGGGCCTTTATAACATGAAGACGGAACTGGAAGACCTGGCCATGAAATACCTGGAGCCTGACCAGTACCGCGAAATTGCACGCAAACTGTCTGAGACCAGGCGTGAGCGTACCCGTTATATCAACGAATTCATCAAGCCTATCCGCGATAAGCTGGAGAAAAACGAATTCAGTTTCGAAATATATGGCCGTCCTAAAAGCATTCATTCCATCTGGAATAAAATGAAGAAGAAAGGAGTGGCATTCGAAGAAGTGTATGATCTGTTTGCTATTCGCGTGATCCTGAACTCTCAACCGGAAAAAGAAAAAGAAGATTGCTGGAAAGTGTATTCTTTTATTACTGATGAGTATACGCCTTCACCTGAACGCCTTCGCGATTGGCTGAGCAATCCCAAAAGCAACGGATACGAAGCCTTGCATACTACCGTGATGGGACCTCAGGGAAAATGGGTTGAAGTGCAGATACGCACCCGGCGCATGAATGAAATTGCCGAGAAAGGTCTTGCCGCGCACTGGAAATACAAAGAAGGCACGGCAGATGAAAGCCGGTTTGAAAAATGGTTTCACCAGATACGTGAAATGCTGCATCACCAGGATACGGATTCGGTAGACTTTCTGCAGGATTTCAAGACGAGCTTTCTTGCCGAAGAAATTTATGTATATACGCCCAAGGGTGATGTAAAAATGCTTCCTATCGGATCAACTGCCCTGGATTTTGCATTCGCTATCCATAGCGCTGTAGGCAGCAAGTGCATTGGGGCCAAGCTGAACCATAAACTGGTCCCCATCAGCCATAAACTGCGAAGCGGCGACCAAGTGGAGATCATTACCTCTAACAAACAGAAACCTACTGATGATTGGCTGAGTATTGTAGTTACTGCAAAGGCCAGGAACAAAATAAAAGATGCGCTGAAAGAAGAGAAGCGCAAGATTGCCGATGAAGGAAAATACATTGTGCAGCGCAAGCTTGAAGGATATGGCGCAGCTTATAACCAGCACAACGTAGATGAACTGGTGGTGTATTACAAATTGAATTCACCGCTCGATCTTTATTACCAGATCGCCGTGCGTAATATTGATCTGAAAGAGTTGCCCGAGTTTCAGTTATACGGCGACCGCATCGAAGCTCCCCGGCCGGTACGTCCCGAGCCTAAGCCTGCCGATGCCGGATCTGCCAACAGGAAAGAAACAGAGCTTATTATTTTTGGCGAAAGCAGCGACCGCATTGTTTACAACCTGGCCAATTGCTGCAAGCCCATCCCGGGCGATGACGTGTTTGGCTTTGTATCGGTTGGTAAAGGCCTTACCATTCATCGTACCAATTGTCCCAATGCTGCTAAACTAATGGCGAACTATGGCCATCGTATCGTAAAAACAAAATGGGCCAAGAATAAGGAAATATCCTTCCTTACGGGTTTGAAAATAACCGGTCTTGATGATGTGGGTGTAGTGAGCAAGATCACCAATCTTATTTCAGCTGAAATGAAGATCAACATCAACGCACTTACCATTGAAGCAAAAGAAGGAATATTCGAAGGGAATATCAGGCTGTATGTTCATGATAAAGAAGAATTGGAAGAACTGGTAGAGAATCTAAAAAACCTTACAGGCATCCAGGCGGTAGAGCGATATGATACGGAAGCGCCATAAAGGCTGGTTTTTTATTTTCCGCTTTTAGCGGTGTTCAACTATTTTTGCCGCGCCGGCAATTTAAAACGGCTCATCATTCAATGGTAGATGCAATTCTCGGGCTTCAATGGGGCGATGAAGGAAAAGGAAAGATAGTCGACTACTTTGCTCCGCAATACGATATCATAGCCCGGTTCCAGGGTGGGCCTAATGCAGGCCATACCTTGTATGTAAACGGCGATAAGATCGTGCTGCATCAGATACCTTCCGGCGTTTTTCATGAAAATACTTCCAACCTCATAGGGAATGGGGTTGTTTTGGACCCGGTTACTTTACGCAGGGAATGCGATACTGTGGCCAGGTTTG
>JBAVMD010000614.1:0-1947 GCA_049689695.1 Chitinophagaceae bacterium
GGTAAGCACTATCATGCCCTATAAAACAATGGATGATGCCATCGAACTTTCTAAAAAAGGAAAGGGATCATTGTGCAGCTCCATTGTTACTGCCAACGATACGCTGGCCAGGGAATACGTGATCGGCGCAGCCACGCATCATGGCCGCATCCTGGTGCTTAACCGGGATTGCGCTAAAGAAAGCACGGGGCATGGCTCTCCGCTTCCCTTGCTGGTTCATGGAGGTCCGGGCCGCGCAGGTGGCGGAGAAGAAATGGGCGGCGTACGCGGTGTTAAGCATTATATGCAACGGGTGGCGGTGCAGGGTTCCCCTACCACCATCACAGCCATCACTAATGTGTATCAGCCGAACGCCACAGGCAAAGAAGATGAAAAACATCCATTCAGAAAATATTTTGAAGAGCTGCAGATTGGCGATACTTTGGTAACGCACAAGCGCACTGTTACCGAAGCAGATATTGTGAACTTTGCCAATGTGAGCTGGGACCATTTTTATGCGCATACTGATCATACTTCTTTGGGTGGAACTTTGTTTGAGAAACCTGTTGCGCATGGCTATTTTATTCTGAGCGCCGCAGCAGGCTTGTTTGTAGATGCGAAAAAAGGGCCGGTGCTATTGAACTACGGACTGGAAGAATGCCGGTTTTTGAAGCCGGTTTATGCAGGCGCCACCATTGGCGTAAAGCTCACCTGCAAAGAGAAAATAGAACAGGAAACAAAGACCCCCGAAGATATACCGAAAGGTATTGTGAAGTGGCTGGTAGAAGTGAGCGATGAAACGAATGAGCAGGTTGCTGTAGCAACTATTTTAACGATGGTTGCTAAGAAGGCTTCGCCTTTATAAATCACAGCAACACTGAACATAAAAAAGGCGAAGCCTTTGAACATACACTTTTTAAATAACGATTTATGCCAGAAGGTCACGTAAGATCAGAATACCACAACGGCGTTACCACCATTGAGTTCTTTCATCCGCAAAGCAATTCATTACCAGGCAAATTACTGGAAGCGCTTGCTAACGAAATACACAGCGCTTCGAATGACGATGATACCCGTGTGATCGTCTTGAGATCTTCCGGTGAAAAAGCGTTTTGCGCCGGCGCCTCTTTTGATGAATTAATGGCCATCAAAACCCATCAACAAGGCACGGAATTCTTCAGCGGCTTTGCGCATGTGATCAACCAGATGCGCAAAAGCCCTCAACTGATCATTGCAAGGGTGCAGGGAAAATGCGTGGGCGGAGGCGTAGGGCTGGCAGCTGCAGCAGATTATTGCATTGCTTATGAGCAGGCGGAAATTAAATTAAGTGAGCTGGCAGTGGGCATTGGCCCGTTTGTGGTTGGTCCCGCAGTAGAAAGAAAAATCGGCGCCTCGGCTTTTTCACAACTGGCTATTGATGCAACACTCTGGCGCAATTCGGAATGGGCAAAACGCAAAGGGCTGTTTGCCGAGGTACATGAAAGCATTGAGAACATGGATGAATCCATCCGCCGCCTCTCCAATGCCTTATCTCACTCCAGCCCGGAGGCCATGCGTGAGCTTAAAAAAATATTCTGGAAAGGAACTGATCATTGGGATACCCTGCTGCATGAAAGAGCTGCTATCAGCGGAAAGCTGGTGTTGAGCGATTTCACGAAGAATGCAATACAGAGTTTTAAGAATAAAAGTTAGCTGCTTACCGATCAGGCCGCTCCGAGCGGCCCGATCGGTCGCTAGCTCGTTAGCGACCAGATCGCTCCGCCTCTTCATTCTCTTCGGTATTTGGCAGGTCTTCAATATTACCGGCTTCACGAAGATATTCTTCTCCTTTTTCAGGGATCAATTGTTTCTGCGGAAGCTGACCTGGCAAACGTTCATCTGCCCGGGTTTCCTGTTTTTTATCCATACTATCAGGCGTTTAAACTGCCTTACCTGTATGCTGAAAATAGGATGCCAGGGGGAAAGGCC
>JBAVMD010000615.1:0-11297 GCA_049689695.1 Chitinophagaceae bacterium
GTCCTGGGCTGGTGATGCTACAGGAACGCCATTTTCAATAATCCAAGCTTCATAAGTGGTAGTTTGGGTAGTATTTGCAGATGTGAATGCACTTCCTACTGCAAAAACGATTGCCAACAACGCAAGCAGGCTAAAAGATAACTTTCTCATACAAATGGTTTAATGATAATTCCTACTCTTTTAAAGGTTTTCGGAATCCCCTTTTTCGTCAGTCTTGTTAAGAGAATCCATACGCCTCATTTGCAACTGAGACTGGATATTTACCCTTCTGCAGACCGGATAAATCCAACGAATTATTTTATAGAATCATGCTACTATCTAAAATTCCGGTAGCTTATAGCTAACAATAGATTTTTTATAAAAACATATTAATAGATTATTCGCCACTTTACATTTATAGAGCTTTCCGTTTTGATGGGTAGGAATATAAAAGCTTCCTTTATAAATGTTTGTTGCTATATCGTAAATGTCCATCACGGAGTTTGAATCAAACGTTTTCTTAGCCTCGTTATCTGCCTTAATCTTGGAGTAAACAAAAAGGTGCCCGTCAAATACACAGCTTGAAGCATTAACCATCCGTTTGGGGCTAACATTGGTAATTGTTTTTTTGGAGGCAATTGCTTCGGCCTTTGTATTAGAAATACCGAAAGTGTCTATTGTGTGACTTCTCCTAATCAGATTCAAATTAGTGTCTAAATACATGATTTGATTGCTATAAAAAGAAACTACGGAAATAAGATTCGTTTTTTCATCAAATAATACCAATCCGTCAGAAGAAATTCCTGCATCATTATAGCGGACAGAAATATTTTTTTCTTTTTTGATTGCACCGGTGATTGGGTTTCCTTTGAAGAAGATTGGATCGGGTGTTTTAATGGCTGGATCAAACCCTCTGAAGACAAACGAGTTTTCCGAAAGCATGGCTGCACGTATAAAGAGCTTCTCCGGGAACTTATACATCTTCGATGCTGAATTTTCTTTCATTTGTATCACTGCTGGAACATTGCCCGCTAAGATGGTTATATTTGGAGAGTCAACAATGGTTGTGAATCTTGACTCAATCCTTGTATCTGCTGGTACATCAATCTGAATAATCCTTTTATTATTAAATTCTAAGTCGGTTGTTAGAATCTTTGAGGGTAAAGTCAACTTAAAATATAATCGGCTCCCTGTATGTCCGGCAAGATCTGTAACGCCTTTACCTGTTTCCATCACTTTATATTCACTCAATACACCCGAAATAAATCTCCGTTCGAATCCCGTATTTTGAGTAGAAACAGTTAGAGTACTCCAGGAAAGCAGCATCACCAACCCGATAGCAGAGATCACTACTGCGGGTATCATGAAAACAGGTTTTTGAAAGACTTGCATAATCATAAGATTTTTATAACCGTTCAATCATTAGGAAACAGCACTGAAAACCACCGGCGGTAATTCACTTATTGTTATCTCGGAGTGATCTCTTTCTTTTGGTGTCAGAAGAATACCTATTATAGTTAAAGCCACGAAGCCTGCATTAAACCATAGATGCGTACTCCAACCCATTTTTGACAATACACCACCGCAACTACATGGGATATAATAACTAAAGTTTAGCATCATATATATATAAGCTGTAAACATTGTCATTAAGAATAAGGATGCATACAGTCCAAGTAATCTTGTACGACTGAAGGTTATAGCTAATGCCACTATTATTTCTCCAATGGGTAATGCCCAAGCCAAAACAACGGCATAATTTGTAATAAATGGGGATTTGCTGAGTTGTACTTTAAACGTCTCGTAATCCAGCAACTTGCTAACTGCCGCGTACATGAATAACAATATCAGCAACGAGGAGACAATCTCCACTATCGTACTTCTTTTCATAAATAAGGTTGACACCAGTCTCTCAACCGGTAATTATATATCAATATATCAGGCAAATACAATCAGCCAATCAGGTAAGGATGGTTCAAACGGTAGAGGGGTTAAAACGAGGTGGATCGATTCATCCGGTGTATCCTGAAGCCCGGCATCTATCTTGGGTTGCGTAGCTTCCTTGCTCAAGCCGGTTTGCAGGTTTGGTTGGCCCTAAAAGGGATATAAACCTTGCCTGGCCTCTGAGTACATCAGGGCTTATGAGCATCCCGGCATGCCGGGCCCAGGAAAGCACCAGGTGTATATAAATCAATCCGTCCAAAAAAAAGAGCTTGTAGGGGGTTCTGCTATCGATGATGTAAATGTATAGCACCTTTCTGTGTTTTTGTTTTACAATTCGGGAACAAAAGTTTTCTGATTGGGATAATCATAAAGATTTTTAAATGATGATAATTTTAAATTGAAATGTACTGACGATTACTTTTTCCCTTTCCTTAATTTCTTAAATACACCAGGCGAAAAGCCGACCTTCTTTCTGAACGCTGTAATAAAACTTGAAATGTTTTTATATCCTGTGATCAACGCAATATCATTGATTGGTGAATCTGTTTCGAGCAGAAGGAATTTTGCTTTTTCTATCCGGGCATCTATTAGTGAATCGTATACCGTGGTTCCATATATCTGTTTAAATCCTTTTTTCAATTTAAAATCGTTGATGCCAACTTTATGCGCAAGCTCAATCAGTGTGCATGGTGTGTCCATGTTGCGGATCAGGTAATCATGCGCCTCCCTGATCTTCTCTATATCGTATGGCCGCAATACAATTTCTGCCGACTTTATCTTGTCGTTTGATATTTGGTCCAATGATAACACCAGCAGTTCTAATATTTTTGCCTGCAGGTAGAGATTTTTTATTTCGCCGGCATATTGACAGCGAAGTATCTTCCTGATGATGCCACTCATTTCAGGCGTCAGCAATCCGTGATGCCGTCCTAACATTCCTGCAATTCCCTTATCAACGTTTTCAAGAAAAGCACCGAGAAATGGAAAATGAACAGCAATCTTTTCAAGATAATGCTGTGAGAAGTGAACATCGAATGTTGTGTACATCTCATCCTTTTCAAACCACGTCACATTATTAATGTAAGGTGCATAGCTCAGATTGAATTGTCCCTGCAATACAGTTGTAGGACCCAACCCTTCAAGATTGTACCTGATGGTATTGTTCACCAGGAAATGCAGCTCAAGCATAGGCGCTTCCATTGCGCCATACATTCTTGTTTGTTTGGCGATATGGTAATTGCTGTACCAGATGCTGAAATCAGGACATTCGATCTCGTAAAATCGCATATAGCCAAAATAACCAGTTGCTTCAATTCCTCTTGCATCGGGAATCAGCATTGGAGAGTTGTTGGGTGCGGTAATCAGGAAATAAGGAACATCTTCTTTTTCCTGGGTCTTTATTTTAAAATCCATAACCGTTGGTTCATGTTAAATAATAGAACCAATCAGAGCATTCAGTAAAATTATCCAGACTACTACGGCAATAAGTTAGAGCGGTGCGGAAGCAATTTATTCAGCTGGGGATGGTTTGTACTGATAAATTGTGTTTCGGGAATTAAAGATAACGATGAAACCTCCAAAATACAATCAAAAAAACCCATTACGACCCACTAAGTGGTTACCCTTATTTTCTGCTCAGAGGCAGAAGGATTTATCCCGATAGGAAAACTTTTTATCCCTAATTCACAACCCTATCAACAAAAGCTGTTATTACCTTGTTGAAGCAGAGCCCCCTCTCTATAGCCCCCTTTACCGTTCTAAATGGTTTACAAACCCGCCCCTTTGACGCTTGGATATTGCTTCCAGTGGCTGTGATTAGATGAATACAAGGTTGCGTACAATCAAGGTTGTATATCGTAAATATTCTAATAATATTATTATGGATCAGTTAGCTACGCCAGCACGGATTTTTAATACACAGCAACAAACGCTTTGCCGTCCTGTAAGTGGTCAGTTTAATACTGATGCCGTATATGAAAAACATTTCGACCAGGGCAATTTCAATATTTCATTGCGCCTGCTGTGTATCAATACCGATATTAACTTCATTTACGATTGGGTGAACCAGGACTATGCAAGACGTTTCTGGCAAATGGATGGTCATACCCCTACACAATTAAAAGAGCTGTATCACAACATTGCCCAAAGTGATTTTGCGCAATCGTTCGTTGCGCTTTTAAACAACAACCCTGTTTGTCAACTGGATATATACCATGCAATGCGGGATGAAGTAGGAACCCTTTATAACGCAAGACGTGGTGATTACGGTATTCACCTGATCATGGCACCACGCCAAAAAACAATTGCAGGTCTGTCTGGATATGTTTTACAAACATTCCTCGAATATTTTTTTTCCTGCGAGGAAGTTGATAGAATTATCGGAGAGCCGGATGCAGAGAACCAGGGAGCTAACAAACTTGTAACCAAACTCGGTTTTCAGTTCAGGCGAAAGATCAACATGTCGTATAAAACAGCAAATCTCTATACCTGCACCCGGACAAATTTACAGACAGCTATACAACAGAATCAATATTCAGCCAACACTCCTTTATGCGCATAAAAGAGATCGATATTGCCCGGGGGTTTACAGTGTTCATCATGGCTGCTGTGCATGCTGTGCTCATTTACAGCACGCCAGAAGTACATGCATCCTGGTTAGGCGATATCCTTTTCTTTTTGGCAGAAGGCCCGGGTGCACCGCTTTTCATGATGGTAATGGGAATTTCGTTTGTGCTTTCACGAAAGACAAGCGTAAGTGAAAGGCTCAGGCGTGCAGCCCTGCTTCTTTTGCTTGCATACGTACTTAATTTCTTAAAATTCCTTGTGCCTCTTGCCGCAGGAGGTATCCCACAGCAATTGCTGGCAGACTTCGGCATACCGCCGGGATCTGCTGCAACCTGGCATTTCCTGCTATTGGGAGATATTCTTCAGTTGGCAGCTATTGCTTTAACCGTGCTTACTTTGCTGCACTGCCTGCGCAATTATCACTATTGGGCAATGGCAATAGCCTTTATAATCTTAATAGTTACTCCTTTTCTCTGGCAGGTGAATTCAGCCAACCCCGTACTTAATTACATTTTCGATCTGTTGTGGGGTTTCAATTCACGCGTATACTTTCCGGCTTTCCCCTGGTTGGTGTACCCATTGACAGGCATGGCTGCCGGCTATTACCTGCAAACATCTCCGGGCTTCTTTGCAAAGGCAAGGAATATCGGGCTCTTACTGATCGGCACCGGGTTGATCATTAGTTCATTTGATCCGGCATGGCATTGGGGCGATTTTTACAGGACTGCCCAGGGTGGCACTTTGTATTATATTGGCTTTGTATTGCTATGGTTGTACTTATGCCATCTTGCGGTAAAACTATTGCCTGATAATTCATTCTTTACATTGCTTACGCGCCTGAGCAGGCATATTACAAGAATATATCTTATTCAATGGGTCCTTGTATTCTGGTTGATCGGGCTGATCGGCTATCGCCAGCTAAATATTATTGCTTCACTTGTTTGTATTGTGCTGATCACTTCATTGGTGATACTGATCGGGCTATTGCCTGAGAAATTAAAAAAATTACAGTTATACTTATCCGTTATACACTATAAAAGAAATAAATCGGTGCCCTTGGTGCAACCGCCTGAATAGTAGCCTTAAACTTATCCTATTTATGAAATTTTAAAACAGCCCTATGAAACAGCCAAGGATTTACGACCTGGCCGGGCTCGGCATTGGTCCATTTAACCTGGGATTGGCAGCATTGTGTCATCCCGTAACTGCTTTAAAAACCATTTTTTTTGAGCAGCGTGCGCAGTTCGATTGGCACAAGGGAATGATGTTGCAATCTGCTACATTACAGGTTCCGTTTTATGCAGACCTGGTCACGCTTGCAGATCCCTGCAGCCGGTTCAGCTTTATGGCATTTCTTAAAGCTTCAGGCCGGCTTTTTCATTTTGCCATCAAAGAGAATAATTTTATTACCCGTCGTGAATACAACCAGTACTGCAATTGGGTGGCAGCACAATTATCCAATCTTCATTTCAACCACCAGGTACAGATAGTACAATATAACCAAACCCTGAAATGCTATGAAATACATGTTCAGGACGCGGTCACACAGGAAGATAAAATCATTTATGCAAAGCAATTGGCGATAGGTGTTGGAATGAGCCCTGTTCTGCCGGAGTTTGCACGCAAACTGCAGGGAGATAATGTTTTTCATTCCGGAGAATACCTCTATCATAAGGATATGCTCTTTAAGCGTGAAAATGTGAGCGTGGTCGGATCAGGACAAAGCGCAGCAGAAATCTTTTACGATCTTTTGCAGGACATTGACCGTCTGCCAAAAGGTATGCAATGGTTCACGCGATCTGACCGGTTCTTTCCTATGGAATATTCCAAGCTGTCGCTTGAAATGACCTCACCTGACTACATCGACTATTTCTACAATTTGCCCTCCCATAAAAAAGAAGAAATACTGGCCCGACAGAAAATGCTTTATAAGGGCATCAACTTCGATCTTATTGGGGCCATCTACGACTATATGTATCATAAAACAATTGATACCCCTGTATTAAATGTTGGATTGTATACCAATTGCGAGCTGAGAGGAATTGATGTTAATGGTGAAGGAAGCTATACGCTTAGTTTTTATCACCGGGAACAGCAGGAATGTTTTACACATACTTCAGCAGCCGTGGTGCTGGCCACCAGCTACGAATCGCAGGTGCCGGCTTTTTTGCAGGGCATTGCAGACCGCATTCGCTGGAACGAAAAAGCTAAGTATGATGTGCAACGCAATTACTCCATCGGCATACATGAAAAAGAGATTTTTGTTCAGAATGCCGAGCTGCACACACATGGCTTCAACGCCCCTGACCTGGGCATGGGCGCTTATCGCAATTCGATTATCCTCAACGAGATATTAGGCTATGAGCACTACAAGCTCGAAAAAAACATTGCTTTTCAGACCTTTGGGCTACCGCGGCAACCGCAAACCGACAGCAAGTCGTATTTTCGTACTTTAGGATATGAACAAAAGGGTAGCAGTTTTCAGGCACGAGCATTTTAACGCAGCGCACAGGCTATACAATCCGGCTTGGGAAGACAAGCAGAATAGCCAGGTATTTGGTAAATGCAGCAATCCCAATTATCACGGTCATAATTATGAACTGATCATCAAAGTGGTTGGTGAGCCCGATCCACGCACAGGCTATGTGATGGACCTGAAAGAGCTTTCTGACCTGGTGAATGAACAGATATTGGAAAGATTCGATCATAAAAACCTTAACCTGGATACGGAGGAATTCCGTAATCTGAACCCAACGGCAGAAAATATTGTTATTGTGATATACGATTTGCTGCGTCCCCACATAGATGCGGCAAAAGACCTGCAGGTTCGATTGTATGAAACACCCAGGAACTATGTGGAGTATCCGGTATAATGTAATTAATAAACAAGTCTGGCAATGGCCTACAAAAAAACAGAAGAGTACGAAGAAAGGATTACCTCTCAGCTGACAGATAATTATAAAGAGACCATCACTCTCTTAGGTGAAGATGCCGAAAGGGAAGGATTATTAAAAACGCCTGAACGCGTGGCAAAGGCCATGCAATACCTCACCCAGGGCTATCAAATGGATGCCAAATCAATCCTTGATTCTGCCAAATTTCACGAAGAAGTAAGCGAGATGATCGTTGTAAAAGATATTGAGCTGTACAGCATGTGCGAGCATCATATGCTTCCTTTTTTTGGTAAGGCGCATATTGCATATATACCCAATGGATGGATCACAGGCCTCAGCAAAATTGCCCGCGTGGTCGATGTATATGCAAGAAGAATGCAGGTTCAGGAGCGGTTGACCACACAGATACTGGAAGCTATTAAAACTTCCCTTAACCCGCTCGGTGTGGCAGTGGTTATAGAAGCATCTCATCTTTGTATGATGATGCGCGGCGTACAAAAACAAAATTCAGTGACCACTACATCCGCGTTCTGGGGGGAATTTGAAAAAAATGAAACCAGAAGCGAATTCACAAAATTAATTTCCTCTAAGTTGCATTAATAGAGCATTACCCTTAAAACAACAAGATGAAACACGCCTTTGTTTTCCCTGGCCAGGGAGCACAGTTCACAGGTATGGGAAAAGCGCATTATGATAACAGCGCTTTCGCAAAAAAATTATTCGAGCAGGCGAACGAGCTTCTCGGTTTTCGCATATCAGACATTATGTTCGGGGGTGCGGAAAATGATCTGAAAGAAACCCGGGTAACTCAACCCGCGGTTTTCCTTCACTCCGTTATTGCATTCAAAAGCATTGATGGACCTAAAGCCGATATGGTTGCCGGTCATTCCCTGGGCGAATTTTCTGCCCTTGTTGCCAATGGAGTGCTAAGCTTTGAAGATGGATTGCAACTGGTATCTATGCGGGCGGGCGCCATGCAGAAAGCCTGCGAAATGACGCCTTCTACAATGGCCGCAGTGTTAGGTCTTGAAGACGCGAAAGTTGAAGCTATCTGTGTCGAGGTAACCAATGAAACGGGAGAAATAGTGGTGCCTGCAAATTATAATTGCCATGGTCAGCTCGTGATCAGTGGAACAGTGGAAGGCATCAATATCGCCTGCGAACGTATGAAAGCGGCAGGTGCAAAGCGTGCATTGGTATTACAGGTGGGCGGTGCCTTTCATTCGCCTTTGATGGAACCCGCAAAAGCTGAGCTGAGAGCGGCCATCGAAAAAACTACTTTTTATAATCCGGCCTGCCCCGTTTATCAGAACTCCGTAGCCAGGGCCGTGATCGATAAAGAAGAAATAAAAATTAACCTGACAGACCAGTTAACCAGCCCTGTAAAATGGACGCAAAGCGTGCAGGCAATGATAGCCGATGGTGGTACTCATTTCACTGAAGCCGGGCCCGGTAAAGTATTGCAGGGATTGATCCTGAAAATCGATAAAACATTAACTGCAGACGGCGTTAACTGATCTCACCGGAAAGATGCTACTACTTCATCAAACGGTTTTGCATCAGGATAAAATCCTGCAAGTTTTCTTATCACAGATTCTACCACTGCATCAGGACAGGAGGCCCCGCTGCTAAGCAATAATTTTACTGGCTGGGTGGAAGGAAGATAATAATGTGCGATGCTTTCCTGTTTCGTATGCCGGTTGTAGTGCAATATTTCTGTGTAAGAAAGGATTTTCTCTTCGCCATTGATAAAATAGCTTGGCAATTTCTCTTCGCACAATTCTACGAGGTGAGTGGTATTGGATGAGTTGTATCCACCCACCACTATAGCAAGATCTGCCGGCGTTTGCAACAAACTGATCATCGCAGATTGATTGTCGTTGGTGGCATAGCAAAGCGTATCACGCGTATCTGCAAATCTTTCTTCAACATTCTCTTCGTTCAACTGGTAGTGCGACATCATTACCTGCTTGAGATAATCGGCTATGGCCTGGGTTTCGGAAGCAAGCTGCGTGGTTTGGTTCACTACGCCTATTCTTTGCAGATGAACGGTCGGATCGAACCCGGGTGAAAAGCGTCCGTTGAATTTTTCATAGAACTGCTCTGCGGGCGTTTCACCGGTGATGAATTTGGAAAGGGCAATCGCCTCATCCATATCATTTACAATAACCGAAGCATTGTGAGATGAAGCATGCGAAAATGTAGCCCTTGTTTCCTCGTGCTTCGGCTTGCCGTGTATAACAATAGAATAGTCAGACTTTGCGATCTGTTCGCTTCGGTTCCATACTTTTTCTACAAAGGGGCAGGTAGTATTGTATTGGTGCGTGGCAATGCCGCGGCTATTCAGCTTTTCCTCTATTTCCAGCGTAGTTCCAAAGGCAGGAATGATGGCGATGTCGTCTGCGTTAAGTTCCTCAAAGGGCACCAGTTGATGGCCGGATGTGTCTTGCAGGAATTTCACTCCTCTTGATAACAGGTCTTCATTCACCTGCGGGTTGTGGATCATTTCGCTCAACAGGAAAATACGGCGGCCTGGATTTTCTTCAATGGTCCTGAAAGCAATTTCAATGGCGTTCTCAACCCCGTAACAAAAACCGAAGTGGCGCGCAAGATAGATCTGAAGAGGGCCAAAATCGAGCAGGGTGGGGCTTAGGTCCTTTTTAAGCCTGTCCTGCTGCTTCCGCTTGTTCTTAATAGCGGTGATCAGCGGGCTTCTGTATATGATCGGTACATTGAACTGCTTCATTCCGGCCGCAAGTTACGGCAGGCGCGGTAAGTGGAATCTTAATTATCCCCAAAAAATCAGGCGATCCTCTTTATTTTTACCCGTTCCTAAACGCAAAACAACAATATGAGTGGATCGTTCAGACCGGTAGAATGGGCGCACAGCACTAATTTATATGAGGTTAACCTCAGGCAATACACGAAGGAAGGCAGTTTTAAGGAGTTTGCACGCGAGCTGCCACGCCTGAAAGATATGGGTGTGGAAGTGTTATGGTTCATGCCCATTACCCCCATCAGTGAAAAAGTAAGGCAGGGAACACTGGGCAGCTATTATGCCTGTTCTGACTATACATCTACCAACCCTGAATTTGGTTCAGTAGAAGATTTTAAAAAATTGGTTCAGAAGGCGCACGCGCTTGGGTTAAAGGTGATCATTGACTGGGTTGCCAACCACACGGGCTGGGACCATCAGTGGACGGTAACGCACCCCGAATATTACGTTCGCAATGCACAGGGACAGTTTTACGATAAGCATAACTGGCACGATGTGATCGATTTGAATTATTACAATCACCATTTGCGGCGAGCAATGATCGAAGCCATGGAATTTTGGGTAACGCAATGCGATATTGACGGCTTTCGTTGCGATATGGCGCACCTGGTGCCGCTGGATTTCTGGCGCACCGCGCGTTCTGTATTGGACGCCTTAAAACCATTGTTCTGGCTGGGTGAAACCGAAACGTTGGTGTACCACCAGGTCTTTGATGCGTCTTACGCCTGGAGCTGGATGCATCAAACAGAAAAATTTTGCCGCGGAGAAGCCCGCCTGCATGACCTGGCGGCTGTGCTGCAACATTATAAAACCAACTTCCCGCCTGCGGCGCTGAGGTTGTATTTTACTGCCAATCACGACGAGAACAGCTGGAACGGGACTGAATATGAAAAATATGGGCCTGCTGCAAGGGCGCTGGCGGTGTTCAGTTGCACTTGGAACGGGTTGCCGCTGATCTATAGCGGACAGGAAATGCCCAATTTCAAGAGGTTAAAGTTTTTTGATAAAGACCCGATCGAATGGCAGGGCGAATACCTGCTGCATGATTTTTATAAAGCCCTTTTACATCTGCGTAAAACCAACCCTGCATTGAGGGCCGGAGATGAAACAGTTATTACGTCGCGGGTGCAAACCAATGC
>JBAVMD010000616.1:0-4305 GCA_049689695.1 Chitinophagaceae bacterium
GGCATACGCTGGCCACATTGTTCCCGGCATATCATTTTTCATCTTCAGCAAAAATTCCTTTTGCGTTTGATGTGGAAGATTATCATCCCGGTGAAAAAAATGATGTTGACGTAGTGAATGAAAAAGCGAGAAGGGAATACCTGATGAAGCAAATGCTGCCGCACGCGGTGTATGTGAGCAGCGCTTCGCAGCTGATCTCAGAACATACTGCAAAGCTGTGCGGATTAAGCGATGATCGTTTATTGACTGTTGCAAACTTTTTTGAATCCTCAGAGTTCATTCCACCTGCTGTTATCAGGGAAAATAAATTGCGTTTGGTTTGGTTCTCTCAGAACATCACAGCGTTTCGTGGGCTGGAGCTTTTGTTTGCATCATGGCCCAGGCTGCAGGATATCTGCACACTTACATTGATTGGCCTGCCCGATCCGGGATTTGTTGAGCATACGCTGGCACAGCACAGGGATGTTGTTATTCAATACCCTTTGAACCAGGTTGACCTGCATAAGCTGCTGGCTGGTTTTGATATAGGGCTTGCCCTTGAACTGGCAAGCACTGATTTCAACCGGAGGCTTGCGCTCACCAATAAAATAATCGCGTATGCACAGGCCGGCCTGTACGTACTGGCAACAGATACGCCATCGCAGGAATTGTTTGTGAAAGAAAACCCTTTTGTTGGCGAAACGGTGGCGCAGGACCCGGAACATCTGTCGGAATCTGTGATGAAATTATACGATCGAAAAAATGAGATCAGGTCGCAGAAACAGGAGAGATACATGTCTGCGCGTCGTCTTAGCTGGGATGTTGAATCAGAAAAGTTGCGTAAAAAATGGCTGGAAATCCTCAGATGAAAAAAGTATTGATCGTTTCCCCGCATTTTCCCCCTTCTAATTTAGCCGCCGTTCACAGGTCGAGGTTATTTGCTATGCACCTGCCTTCTTTTGGCTGGGAGCCTGTTATATTAATGGTGGATGAAAAATATTACGAAGAAGACCTCGATTATAATTTGCTTAAGCTGGTGCCCGGTGACCTGCGTGTTGAAAAAGTAAAAGCATTCAACGTGAGCAAGAAGCTTCGCATGATCGGCGACATTGGCCTGCGTGGTTTCTACCAGCTTTACCGCAGGATGTTGAAAATGTGCCGGGAAGAAAAATTCGATTTCCTGTACATACCAATACCTTCTTTTTACGGAGCGCTGTTGGGAAGAATGGTGCATGCGAAAACAGGTATTCCTTACGGGATAGATTACATCGATCCTTGGGTGCATAAATTCCCCGGCAGCGAAAAAAAGTTTTCTCGTGCATGGTTTAGCACTAAGCTGGCGAAGTTCCTGGAACCAATCGCTGTAAAAAAAGCATCGTTAATTACGGGAGTGGCAGAAGGATATTATAAAGGCGTGCAGGAAAGAAACCCGCAGCTCATGAACCGGTCAGTATTCGGCGCCATGCCTTATGGCGGTGAAGCGAGTGATCATGAGCAGGTGCGTTCTATGCAGCTGGAAAAATATCTTTTCGAAAAGAAAAAAGATAAGCTGCAATTGGTATACGCCGGCGCTATGCTGCCGAGGGCGTATGCGCCGATGGAAGAAATATTCAAAGCTATCAACGATAACCCGGAAGAATTTGCAGACGTTGAATTTCATTTCATTGGCACTGGCAAATCTCCCAACGATCCTGTTGGTTATAACATCAGGCCACTGGCAGAACAGTATGGCCTTTGGGAAAAAAATATTTTCGAATACCCGAGACGAATACCGTACCTCAACGTGCTGGTTCACCTGGAGCGTTGCGATGGCGTATTCATTCTGGGCAGCACCGAACCGCATTACACACCTTCTAAAGTTTACCAGAGTGTACTCAGCGGCAAATACCTGTTTGCAGTGTTGCACAGCCAGAGCACTGCGGTAACCATCATCAGGCAATCGAATGCAGGCGTAGTGCTCCCTTTTAACGGTGAAGCGGAACTTGAAAAGATCAGAAAAGAATTTGCCGCACAATTTAAATTATACAGGAAAGCTTTGGCTGAATTTGATCCTTCTATGTTGAATGCGGATGCATTCAACAGCTATTCTGCAAAGCAGGTCACAGCATCATTGGCAGCATTGCTTGATAAAGCAACTGCCGGTAACAGTGCGCACTAATACTATATTATGAACAGGGACAACATAACAGATAAAGTTTACGCCAACCAGGGCAACCCTGAAGTAGAAGGCCTTCTGGATAAAGATTCTAAATATGTGCTGGATGTTGGATGCGGGGCGGGAAGCCTTGCGGCGGTATTACAGGCAAAGGGAATGATAGTGGATGGCATTACTATTTCTTCAGAAGAGATCAATGCGGCCAGGCCTTACCTGCGCAATGCTTATCTCCAGAATCTTGAGAATGGTTTGCCTGCGGATGTTGCAGGCGGGTATGATGCAGTCATCTGCTCTCATGTACTGGAACACATCTGCTATCCTGACAAGCTGCTGAAAGATATTAAAGCTGCCTTGCGTCCCGGCGGCAGCCTTATAGTTGCACTGCCAAATATCATGCACTACAAATCGCGCATGCAATTGATCAATGGAAATTTTAAATACCAGGCGCAGGGTCTGTGGGATTACACGCACTTCAGGTGGTATACTTTTAAAACTGCCATAAAGCTGCTGGAATCACATGGTTTTGTGGTGGAGCATGCATCGGTTTCCGGTGACATGCCTTTCAGTTCCGTGTTTTCGAAAGTACTTCCCAAAGGTTTGCGACAATCTATTTATAAAGGACTTACTTCTATATCAAAAGGATTTTTCGGCTATCAATTGCTGTACAAGGCACGGAAGAAAGATTGATTGATGGCCAAACAAAATAGCTCAATGAAGCTGGCAGTGATCATTACACATCCCATACAGTATTATGCCCCGCTGTTCAAATTGCTGACGGCGCGTGGCAAAATACAGTTGAAAGTATTTTATACCTGGGAGCGCGGAGCGGAAAAATTTGACGTAGGCTTTGGTAAAGCTTTCGATTGGGACATACCGCTGCTGGAAGGTTATGATTATTCTTTTGTTTCCAACAAGGGCAATTTAAAGAAAGGTTTTTTTGATGTTAAGAACCCCGATCTCATACGGGAATTAACAGATTGGGATCCTCAGGCCATTCTTGTATACGGATGGAATTACCTGAGCCATCTGCGTGTGATGCGTTATTTTCAACGCAAGGCCATTATGCTTTTCAGAGGAGATTCTACTTTGCTTGATGAACAGCAGGGAATGAAAAAAAAGCTGCGCAGCATTTTTCTCAAATGGATTTACAAGCCTGTGAACAAGGCATTGTATGTGGGCACAAATAATAAAGTATATTTTCTTGCATACGGATTAAAAGAGAAGGAATTATTCTTTGCGCCTCACTCGGTTGATAACGACCGGTTTCTTAATGAGAATGATGAGCAGCGTGCATACGGGCAGCAGTTATTGCAATCACTTGGTGTTCCGCAACATGCAAAAAAAATATTGTTTACAGGAAAATTGCAGCCGAAGAAAAATCCTGTGCTGCTGTTGCAGGCATTTCTGCAATTGAACCTTGCAGACACGCATTTGATATTTGTGGGCGATGGAGAACAGGAAACTGAATTAAAGAACATGGCGGCAAGTCATGCCAACATACATTTCCTGCCTTTCCAGAATCAATCAATGATGCCTACCATTTACCGGCTGGGCGATGTTTTCTGTTTGCCTTCGCAGGGGCCGGGAGAAACCTGGGGCCTTGGTATTAATGAAGCGATGGCTTGCGGCAAAGCGATAGTAGCAAGTGATAAAGTGGGCGGAGCTATTGATCTTGTGAAAGATGGAGTGAATGGTTACGTGTTTGAGTCAGGCAATGTGCAGCAACTCGCAGAAAAATTAAAGCTGGCGCTGAATGATCATGAAGCAATGGGAAAGCGTTCGCAGGAAATGATAGCAGATTGGAGTTTGGAGCGGCAGGCTGAGTGTATTGAAAAAGCTTTATTGGATTAATAAATGGCTGAAGATTGTTTCACGCAAAGGCGCAAAGAAAGACGCAGAGACGCAAAGATTGAACAACCCTTTGCGTCTTTGCGAATCTTCGCGTCTTTGCGTGAAATCCCTCCACAGCTGAATAGTAATAAATAGGATTAATGAAACAGATCGCAGTTGTTTTACCGGTTTATAACGGCATGAAATACCTTTCATTGGCCGTTGAATCTGTATTGCAGCAAACCTATACTGATTTTGTTTTTCTCATTTGCGATGACTGTTCAACAGACAGTTCCTGGGAATACCTCAATAGTTTAAAAGATGACAGGATCAGTTTATTC
>JBAVMD010000617.1:0-4190 GCA_049689695.1 Chitinophagaceae bacterium
CATCAGGGTTTGTTAGGATTTATTAGGATTTGTTCATGATACTTTGAGCGACTAAGTAACTGCAACGACTAATCCTAACAAATCCTAACAAACCCTGATGATCCGCGTTCCCTTTTTACTTTAATTCAACTGCTGCCGCACTGCCAGCTTTCTCGCAATAAACACCGTAGAAAGAATGACCGCTACGCTCAGGTATCCTACCCAATTGTAATAATGTATTTTGCCGCTTGCATCTTTTACCACTATCAGGCCGGCTATTATCGATGCCATGCCCGTAAACAATTGCTGAAAGCTGGAGTTAAAGCTCATGAATTGTCCGCGTTGCGCGGGATTGACCACTGTAGTGATCATTGCCTGCGCAGGAATATTCCTGCCGGTTGAAAACGTGAACCAGAAACCCATTACCACCAGCACATAGTAAAACGGTATGATGGGCATATTGGTGATCAGAAAAATAGGTATCAGTGAAAAGAACAGGCAAATGACGAATATGCGAAACTTGCCATAGCGGTCGGCCATGCGGCCGATGATGGGTGAAGTGATCATGGCGCACGCTCCCCCAACCATGTAAATGAGCGGTGTTTGCGTTTTAGTGAATCCTACATTGAACTCCATATAGGGGTTTACAAAAGGTATGATGAGGAAGTGCCCCATCATAAGCAGCCCGCTTAACATGAGCGCCATCACCTGCGCCTTGTTGTTGAAAACATCCCTCAACACTTTGCCCACATCGGGCCTGCCACTTTCCCTTGTTTCTTTGGGCTGAAGATGCACCGTCATTGGCGGAAGGAACTTTACAATAAGCGGAATGATCACAAGTCCTACAACACCGATGAATATGAATGGTGCGTGCCAGCTTACAAGTCTTGCGAGGTATAAGCTAAACGGCACACCGAATACTGATGCAACGGAGAACGCCATAAAGATGGTTCCCATAGCGCGGCCACGCACTTCATAAGCGAATGTATCGGCCACAATGGACAATACCTGCGCGCCGATCAATCCGCCGAACAACCCCGTTAATATACGCGCGGCCATCAGGAAATAAGGATCGGGCGCTAATCCGCAGCAAACTGTGCCTATCAGAAAACCTGAATAAGCAAACAACAAGACCTTTTTACGATCAAACCGGTCAACGTAAAAAGCAGTAGTCATGCCAGACACAAAAGCGCTTACGGGATAAGCTGCTACTATCCAACTGAAAAACTGTGCAGATATATTGAAATGCGGCATCAGGAAATTTCCCAATGGCATCATGATCATAAAATCCAGTATATGCGTGAAGTTCAGGCCTGCCAGTATCCATAAGATCATCCGTTCTTTCTTATTCATTGCTTTTTGTTTCGACCGGCAAAGGTCGGGAAGAAGGGGGAAACGGCCTAATGGGGGCAATCACCAAATGCGGGCAGCATTGATTCATAAATCAGTGGTGTTGAAGCAGAACGGGAGTTGTAATATTTATGCAGATTTTTGAAATAAAATATATAGCGCAGATAAAAGAAGATTTATGGATGTTGCAGATTGATCAGCGAAGCTGATCATAAGAAATTGATATTCTCAGGAACCAATCTGCAACATCCATAAATCTTCTTTCATCTGCGCTATGTTTTCCGATCAGAGATTCTCGATACTATTGAACTACCCTTATTGTTCCTGCTCCATGATAGGAATGATACTCTCCATTATACATTGCATCAGCACTCACAGGACCCATTTTGTATATGCCCGGAGAAACTGCACGCACGGCATAATAATAGGTCTGACGCTTGTCGTAAAGATTAACGAACAAATGAATGCGGTCGTCACGTACATCGAGCGATACAGGCGTGTTTGAATCTTTAATCCAATCCATGCCCGGTATTTCCTTTGTGCGGGGATTCTCGATCTCGAAACCTGCTGGCAGCAGATCGGTAATAACAATGTTCTCTATATCCCCTGAATAACTTTTCTCCAAAGTTATTTTCACTATCACCAGGTCGTTCTGCAAAAATGTATTTCCACCAATGGCTTGCCCATTACGGTCATAGAACTGCCGGCGCACCTTAATATAATTGTCTTCTTCCTTATAAGCGCCGCTTGCACTGATGCCTTCGCTCTCCCAGAAGTAATACAACTGACCGCTTCCGCTGGTAACAACTTCTGCATTGATGCCACCTAACTGTTTTGCAGAAAGCTTAAGTGGCTTACCATTTACTTTGCTCACCGTTTTGCCGTTCACTTTTACTTCACCGGTTACTGTTGCCTGCGAAGAGCCCCTGGCCAACTTACCCATTGCAAGAAATCCGAATGATGCTTCCTGCGTACTGAACCACTGACGCTGCTTCAATTTATTCTTTACGTGATTGGCCATAGTGGTGATCTGTTGGTTGGTGGGGTCCACATCCAGCAACACATTCAATGCAATGGCTTCATCGCGTATGTCTGAGTAAAAGCTGCCGCCTGTTTCCGCCACTGATTGCTCACCACTGAAAGATGTGGGCAGAAGTTCCTGGAATTTCTTTCTATCCCCCGCCACTGCATAAGCAGCAGATAACATGTATTTACAATCAAGGCTGAGCAGTGCAGGATTTGCTTTGTAATAGTTCATGGAGCTTACCTGCGGTTTTCCTGCCATCGCCAGCACATAAAGACTGTAAGCCACTTCCTTGGGCGCAATCTTCTTTTTCTGGTTCTGGTTATAATAATACATAATCGTTTCTTTGTTGCGCAGGCGATTGATGAGATAAGTGAGCAAGGGCTGTATCAATTTCTCTTCCACTTCAAATCCTGCTTTTTTTGCTTCCAATAAAAAATGCGCAGCATATACTGAAGACCACCAATGTTCCGTGCCTTCTCCATCCCATAAAGTGATGGAACCATTGTACAATTGACGCATTTTTATTTTGCGGATGGCTTCCTGCACATTGTATATCGAGCTTTGCTTTCCTGATTTTAAATTGACCAGTTCCGCCATATCGCTGTAATACAATTGCGGGAAGGCCGATGAAATGGTTTGCTCCGTACAACCGTAAGGATAATGCACCAGGTAAGTCAACTGCCTTCCCAACTCAATGGCCGGTGACCGGCTTATCACCAGTTGATAGTCCGCGCTGTTAGGAATGAAATCATTGGCGCCGATATTGATGCGTGCAGTCTGTCCGCCGCTGATCACGCCGCTGCCCGTTTGCTTTTGCAAAGTAGAGGCCGGCCTTATGCTGATCTCTGTTTCATCACTAAACTTCTCGCCCAATCCCTGCACTTCAACATTCACTTTTGCAACACCTATTGTTGGATCAGATACCAGGCGAAACTCAGCACGGCTTTCGCTATTTGGATTCAGGCTGAGTGTTTGCTTATTGGTGCCAATAACTTTCAAAGGTGCAGTAACATTCAGGCTGGTTACTGCCGATGTAGTTTTTGCCGTGGTATTGGTAACGGTGATGGGCACAGTAACCGTATCACCCGGACTCAGGAATCTCGGTAAAGCAGTGCTCAGCACAATAGGATCAGCTACAGTGATGGCAGATTCTCCACTGCCAAAGTTTTCATTTTTATAGGCTACCGCCATCAGCCTTACTTCGCCACTGAACTGCGGAATGTCAAATTCAAATGATGCATCACCGCTTCCATCTGCCTGCGCAATGCCGCTCCAATAAGAAACAATTTTAATGCGTTTTGCAGGCATTGGATTCACGCGCTTCTCCATTTCAGCTCCATCACCACCGGTGCTGCTGAGCCTTGCTTTTACTTCCGGGAACAACAGCGGGTACATGTCGTAAGCATCCACCTGCAACGCTCGTTTTGCATAAAAATGCGCATAAGGGTCAGGCGTTTTAAAATCGCTTACCTGCAATACGCCATTGTCAACAGCAGAAAGCGTTACATAACTGTTTGGAGCTGCCTTAACAGTTACTTTCTGATGCGTACGCGAACGCACAGATTTGTTTGCAACGATCTCCACCGGAATTTTCCTGCTGCGTTCTTCTACTTTGATACTCCGGAAGCCATGCGCAACTGTAAGCGGAATATCGCTTGTTTCATGCGGCTTGATGAGTGTAGCTGTAATGTATACGTTCGGCAAATGATCAGCAGTAAGTTTAAGGTCAAGTGTAGCCGAACGTTTTTCCACATCAACATATTGATACGATACCAGTTTGTCATTCTCCATGGTCACCAGCAGCCTTCCGCTGAAAGGCGTTTTAAACAACAGT
>JBAVMD010000618.1:0-3914 GCA_049689695.1 Chitinophagaceae bacterium
CTTCTGTGTTGGCTGCCCTTCGGTATCCAACTCAATGATCGGGTATCCCAATCTCTGCAACCCGGCTAATATTTTAGCCTTATCGCCAACCAGCAGCATATTCATCAGCTCAGGCTTGATCCACTTCTTAGCCAATGCATCAATGTCTTTCTTGGTCATTGCCTGAAGCAGTTTATTCTGCGTTTGCACATAGTTAGCAGGCAGGTTATACTTCAGCATTCTTGAAATGAACTGTGCTTTTTGCGGGCCTGTTTCGTAACGCAATGCATCACGCTGGCCAATTGCACTTTTCATAAATACCAGCTCATCGTTCTTAATGCCATTCGCTTCAAAATTCCTCAGCTCTTTAACCACTTCAAACAAAGCGCTGTCTGTTGCTTCTGCTTTAATGCCGGAGCTGAATGTAAACTCCCCGGTATAATCATCTGCATCAAATCCTGAACGTGCGCCATAAGTCCAACCTTTATCTTCACGAAGGTTCAGGTTCAGCCTGCTGTTGAAGCCGCCTCCGATGGAATAGTTCATTAAACCGGCTTTGAAATATTCACCGGTTGCATCGTATTTCAAACCTGTTGGATAGCCTACGCGAAACTCGGTTTGCGCAGCCTTTGGAACATCCACCAGGTAAATCTTTGATTTATCGATGGCCTTTGGACTTACATCCACCTGTGGGAATTCTATTTTCTTATTCGACATTTTTTCCAGGAAAGCAAGCTTGGGAAGTATCTCGCTTTGCTTCATATCTCCAACAATAACCAGCCTTGCATCAGCAGAAGTAAGGTTGTTGTTGTAATAATTCTGGATGTCCTGGAGGGTGATGTTATTGAGCGTAGTTTCAGTTCCGCTCTGGTCCATCGCCATAATGTTGTCTGCACCGTAATTCACTTTAGCCATTACACTGCTGGCAACAAAAGCTGGTTGCGCTTTTGCCTGGCGGATCTGCTCGATGTTCCTGCGCTGTATGCGCTTGAATGCAGCCTCGGTGAAATTAGGATTGTACAGTCTTTCCTGTAAGAGTTCCAGCGTTCTGTCGAGATTTTTTTTCAACGACTGCACTGTCACTGTTATTTCATCAGTACCACTGCTGATACGGATAGAACTGCCGATCTTCTGCAATTCCACACCAAATTGTTCAGCCGTATAGTTCTTTGTGTCTTCGCTCATCATATCCGCAAACATAGAAGCCAATCCTACTTTAGAGGTTTCTTTTGCCTGCAGCAGGTGACCGCCGGGAATAGAAAGCGTCATGGTAACCACCGGTACTTCTGTATTTTCAGTTCCTATGGTCTTAATTCCATTTGGCAAGGTTGTTTTCCAGAAAGATGGAACTTTCACAACAGGATTAGGCCCGTTGCCAGGTATCTTGTTGCGTGTAAAATTATCTTTCGGCTTGGTATATTTCAAACCCGCATATCCATAATTGGGTGTAAAAGAATTTGTCGAATCGATCTTATAATTGTCAGCTGCGGCCAGCAGGTTTTCCTGTCCTTTCGTTAACACGCTCAGCACAACGCAATGTTTATTCTTGATGTATTGATTGTACACGCGCAGTACATCTTCCCTGGTAACCGAAGTATACATTTTCAGCAGGTCGCCTATTTTATTAGGATTTCCGGTGAAAGTCTGGAAAGCTGCCAGCTGGCTTACCTTGCCGGATACGCTTTGCAGTCCATTAATATATTGCGCTTCGATGGCTCCGCGAAACTTAGTAATGTCCTCATCAGTAGGGCCACGCTTTTCAAATGAATCAAGCGCGGCTCTTACCAGCTTTTCCATTTCTGCCAGCGATTTGCCGCGATAAGGTGTAACGCGGAATGCAAATTCACCCGCCAGTTCAGACAACTGGCTGAAAGTAGAAGCCTGCAATGCATGCTGCGGCTTTACCATGGTCTGGTATAAAATGGAACTGTTGCCCTGGCCAAGTATCTGTGCCAGGCAGCCGAGCGCCGCCATGTCAGGATGATAGTTGGGAACAGTAGGGAAGGTCATTGTAAGCAAAGGCAATCTCGCATAGTTGTCTACGTAAGAAACATACCTGTCTTTATCAAGCACTGCCGAAGGAAGATTTACTCTCTCCACTTCTGGTCCGCGGGGAATAGTGCCGAAGTATTTCTCAGCCAGCTTCAGCACATCGGCAATTTTTACATCGCCGCCAACAGTGAGTGTTGCGTTGTTAGGGCCATACCAGCGAAGGAAAAAGTTTTTAAGGTCCTCCACATTCACACGGTTTAGCTCTTCAACATAACCAATGGTAAGCCACGAGTAAGGATGGCCGTAAGGATACAGGTTGCGTGCGGCAGTTTCGCCTGCTACGCCGTAAGGGCGGTTGTCGTAATTCTCGCCTCTTTCGTTCTTAACAGTCGATCGCTGTATTTCGAATTTCCTTTGAGTAACCGCATCCAGCAAAAAACCCATGCGGTCTGCTTCCAGCCACATCATTTTTTCCAGTTGGTTGCTGGGCACTGTTTGAAAATAATTGGTGCGGTCGCGGTTGGTAGAACCATTCAGCGTTCCGCCTGCTTCTGTTACTATTTTAAAATGCTGCTCATCGGCCACGTTATCGCTTCCCTGGAACATCATGTGTTCAAAGAAGTGAGCGAAGCCTGATTTGCCGATCTCTTCGCGTGCAGAGCCTACGTGATAGGTAATGTCTACGTGCACTACGGGATCGCTATGATCTTCATGAACAATTACAGTAAGCCCATTAGGTAAAACATATTTCTCGTAAGGTATCACCAGCTCAGAGCCCTGGCGGGTGACTTTCTCAACCAGTTTTGCCTGTGCCAGCAATTGTCCGTATGAGGCAATAGTCAGAAAAGCAATCAATAGAAGTTTTCGTGTCATAATGAATGTAGTTTGATTTTAGCGGGACTGAAAAATTAAGGGATTCTGCCACGAAGGCCAAACCTTTTATCCAAATTTGGACGATAAGCAGATTTGTTTCTTGCTAACTTCACAAAAAAAGAAAAATAATGAGAACCAACCATGAAATTGACTACCGCATTGTAGGAGAGGAAATGCAATATGTTGAGGTAGAGTTGGACCCCAACGAAACAGCTATTGCAGAGGCAGGCAGCTTTATGCTGATGGACGATGGAGTACAGATGCAGACCATTTTTGGCGATGGTACCGGCCAGGAAAAGGGTTTTTTTGGTAAGCTGATGTCTGCCGGTAAGCGCGTGCTTACGGGGGAAAGCCTTTTTATGACGGCATTTACCAATACAAGCCATGGAAAGAAAAAAGTAAGTTTTGCATCGCCCTACCCGGGCAAGATAATTCCGTTGGATTTGCAGGTATTAGGCGGCAGGATGATCTGCCAGAAAGATTCATTCCTGTGCGCGGCCAAGGGTGTGAGCGTAGGCATTGCTTTTCAGCGGAAACTCGGAACCGGCCTTTTTGGAGGAGAAGGATTCATCATGCAAAAGCTGGAGGGCGACGGCATGGCTTTCGTTCATGCAGGCGGGCATGTGTTTGAAAGAGAGTTACAGACCGGCGAAGTACTGAAAGTAGATACCGGTTGCATAGTAGCTTACACGCAAACAGTGGATTTCGATATACAATTTGTTGGCGGTATCAGGAACACATTGTTCGGGGGTGAAGGATTGTTCTTTGCCACCTTGCGCGGTCCGGGGAAAATATGGCTGCAAACATTACCGATCAGCCGGCTTGCAAGCCGCATTCTTTCTTATGGCACTGTTAACCGTAAGGAAGAAGGTAGTATTCTTGGCGGGATAGGAAACGCGTTGGACGGAGACGGTTGGTAAAAGCGGCGGGGCGCCGCAAGGGACAAGGTAGAAGGAACAAGGCACGAGAGGCTCACTAATTTTCAAACTTATCCATTATGAAATCAAAAATTAAGCTAAATGCAAACTTGCTTAATGTTGTACGCATTGCATTAACCGTCTCATTTGTCC
>JBAVMD010000619.1:0-3287 GCA_049689695.1 Chitinophagaceae bacterium
CAGTATTGATAGAATTAACTGTATAAATGAAGGTAAAAATATTCATAACCGATGATCACTATATGGTGATCGAAGGGATCCGCTCATTGCTGCAGCAGGAAAAAGATATTGAATGGATGGGGCATGCTATGAATGCTGCATCCTGCATGGCTTATCTTGAACGCCATTTGCCCGATGTAATTTTAATGGACATCAGCCTGCCAGACAGAAGCGGGATCGATTTGTGCAAAGAAGTCAGAGAAAAATATCCTTCCGTGTTTATTATAAGCCTGAGCACTTTCAACCAGAGAAGTTTCATCGAAAAAATGATGCAGCACGGCGCTTCTGGTTATGTATTGAAGAATGCAACACAGAAAGAGTTGATGCAAGCTATACAAACAGTGGTAAAAGGCGGCACCTACCTAAGCGAAGAAGCCTCAAGATCTTTGCGCAAAAAAAATACAGAAGGTGTGCCGGTGCTTACATCGAGGGAAAAGGAAGTGTTGGATTTGATTGCAGAGGGTATGACCAACAATGAAATAGCACAAAAACTTTTTGTGAGTGTAACTACTGTAGATACCCATCGGAAAAATTTACTCGCAAAATTTAACGCCAAAAATATTGCCGCTCTTATTAAAGCCGCCATGCAAATGCAGTTGATCAGTTAACTGCCCGCATTTGTTTAAACGAAATACATGCATTAGCTTTGAACTGCAAAGTACTTTTGAAAACCAGTATAAGCAACCCGCAAAGCAGCTATGGAATTACATATTCAGGACGTATCCAAGACCTATTCAAATGGCGTACAGGCCCTAAAAAATATCACCCTCACAATCCCGAATGGAATGTATGGCCTGCTCGGGCCGAATGGTGCCGGCAAGTCAACCCTGATGCGCATTCTGGCCACGTTGCAGGAGCCTGACAGCGGGGACATCCGCCTCGGTAATATCAACGTGGTGAAAGATAAAGATGAAGTACGCAAAACACTCGGTTACCTGCCGCAGGAGTTTGGCGTTTACCCAAAAGCCAGGGCAGAAGACCTGCTCGATCACTTCGCGGTGCTCAAGGGCATTACCGGCAGGCGTGCACGTAAAGAGACCGTTGAAGCATTGCTTCGCCAGACCAATCTTTGGGATGTGCGCAGGCAAAAGCTCGGAGGCTTTTCCGGCGGCATGCGCCAACGCTTTGGAGTTGCGGTAGCGTTGTTAGGCAGTCCCAAATTGATGATAGTAGATGAGCCCACCGCAGGCCTCGACCCCGCAGAGCGCGTACGCTTTCTGAACTTACTTAGTGAGCTTGGCGAAAACAGTGTTGTTCTCCTTTCCACGCATATTGTTGAAGACGTAAGTGAGCTGTGCACGCGTATGGCCATCATCAACCGCGGCGAAATCCTGCTGGAAGCCGAGCCTCTGCGTGCAGTGAGCGGTCTCCGTGGCCGTATCTGGCGCAGCATTGTTTCGAAAGAAGCGTTTCAAAATTTAAAGCTGGAACACGCAGTGATCTCTACAAAGCTCCTCAGCGGACGCACTGTAGTTCACGTGTACAGCGAGTCCTCGCCTGGCCCCGGCTTTGAAGCTGCTGAACCGGATTTGAAAGATGTGTATTTCAGCGCCATGGCAGGCCATATCGGAAAGCTTAAAGACCTTCCGCAAAACCCGGGCGCACAAGAAAAACCGGAGGCATCGCTATGAAGTTCCTGGAGATCTTCCGCTTCGAATTCGCCTACCAGCTGCGCCGTGCCTGGACCTGGCTCTTCTTCGCCGTGCTGCTTGTGCTTTCTTTCCTCATGACAAGAGACGGATCACTCGCCGAAGTGCTTTATGCCGACTTCTTTATCAACTCGCCTTTTGCCGTTGCAAAAACAACGGTATTCGGAAGCCTGATCTGGCTTGTGATGGCTGCGGCAATAGCCGGGGATGCCGCGGCCCGTGACGTGGCTATGGGTATGTATCCACTCACGTACACAACTCCCGTAAGTAAATCACAATACCTTGGGGGGCGGTTTTTCGCTGCGCTTGCGATCAATGCATTGATACTGCTGGCTGTGCAGGCGGGCATCCTGTTGGGCGTTTACCTGCCCGGCGTGGATGCAAAACTAATTGGTCCGTTCAGGCCGGCCGCATACCTAACCGCTTACGCTTTTATCGCGCTGCCAAACGCTTTTGTTGCTACTGCAATCCAGTTTTCACTGGCGGTGCGGAGCGGTCGTTCAATGGGCGCTTATGTTGGAAGTTTCCTGCTTGTTTTCATGGGATTTTTCATTGCTTCAGTCGTGCTCTTTAAAAAAACTTCAGGTACGTTGCTGGACCCGATCGGTATCCGCTTCATCGTAGAAGACATCGCGCATTTATGGACAACCATCGAAATGAGCTGGCGGCTGATAGCACTGGAAGGCAAGCTGCTCAATAACCGTCTTCTGTGGCTCGGCATTGGCCTGGTGGTTCTCGCAATTACTTACCTGCGTTTTCGCTTTACGCATCGTACAGAGAGTAAAGCATTCGCCTGGCTTCGTTTGCTCAGCGGTCAGCGGAAGAAGCGGCCATCAATCGATCCTTTAATAAATTCTGGGATAGCCATCGCCGTTAGTACGCCTGCATCTGCTTTACGTGTCAATAAAGAAATGACTGCAGAAACTTATGGAAGTCAAGCCTTCGGTTTCACTACATATCTGCGTCAGACAATGGCCATTGCGTGGTCATCGTTCCGGACGATCGCGATGAGCCGCGTTGGACTCGCCATGCTTTTTTTTATCCCGCTGGTTGCAATACTGGTGGTGCTGGACCAAATGGAATCTGAAGGCATCGCATTGGCGCCAACGACTCCCAGGGTCATTGCAGAATTAACCGGCGCGCTGTCTGATGAACTGAGCCGATGGGTGATCATTCCTTTCCTTATTGTTTTCTTTGCAGGTGAACTTGTGTGGCGAGAACGTGAGGCCGGGTTGGGCGAGATCAACGATGCAATGCCGGTTTCTGAATGGGTGCCGTTCCTCGGAAAATTTATGGGACTTGGCCTTCTGCTTGTTGCGTTCATGACTGTGCTTACGGGAGCCGGGGTGCTTTCACAATTGATGCTGGGTTATCATCCTGATAATTATCTGCACGAGATCGGACTGTTCGTCAAAATCCTGTTCTGGCTTCAGCTTACGGACTACCTGCTGTTTGCGCTGCTGGCACTTGTTATACATGTAGTGGTGAACCAGAAGTACGTGGGTCACCTTGTTGCCATCATCGCTTATGTATTCATAGCGCTTGCGTCACTGTTTGGAGTAGAGCATAATATGTTGATTTATGGTGCAAGCCCGGGAT
>JBAVMD010000620.1:0-4018 GCA_049689695.1 Chitinophagaceae bacterium
ACATAATACACCACCTTGCGGGCTTCCTCAGCCTTTCCATTTATTCCGAGCACGCTTCCGCGTACTTCAATCAGATCTGAATACAAAATTTGCTCATTCACATTGCTTACCACGCTTACACTAACCTTGTTGTTATTTTTTGCTTCGAGGCGGATAACAGGCACCTGTTCCATGACAGGTGTACCTACAGGCACTTCCACTACAGCGGGCAACGACTTTTCAACTGTTACAGGAACTTCTACTACAGCAGGCAATGACTTTTCAACTATTACAGGTTGTTCAAGCGGCAGTTCTTTTAACCTGAGAATAGTGCCATATTTTTTTGTGAATGCAGCCTGCACTTCAACCTTGTTCATATCATATACTTCTTTCTTGCCGTTGGCCAGCTTGAGTGTAACCCAGTTGTTCTCTTCTTCCAGGCTGATCACACCTTTTGGAAGTTTGGGCTCCGAAGGGGGCAGTGGTTCAGATGGAGCCGTGGGTGGCAATACGGCCGCAGGATCATCTGGCGGTAGCGGAGTTCCAACTGCCACCAGTGCTGTGCGGGGAGGTGGCGGCGGCGCCGGATAGATAGCAGGAATGCCTCCATAAGCAACAGCCAGCTTTTTCAGCTCATCGGCATTCTTTGAATTGTAAGCCTGCCTGGTGCCGTTCTTCAGATAGAGCACGATCTCCTGTTCACTGGACCATGCTATTTCCTTGACCGAAGGGTTGCGTTCATAAAACTCATCCAGCGGAATCAATTTGAAACCCTCGCGCATCACGGCTTTCATTTGTGCCAGCGCAGCTGCATCGGGTTTCTTGATGGTATCGTTCTTAATATCCTGGTACCAGCCTTCATTATTGCGGAAGGCAACCAGCAATACTGCCAGCAGCGGCAGCACAAAGAGAAATTTAACCAGGTGCACCCTGGCAGTTTTTAACCTGTTCATCATGGCTATTCGTTTTTTTAAAGAAGAAAAATTGAAATTGTTCGCTATACTGTATTGAGAACTTCCTATTACTTTAAGCAGATGGTATTGATATGTTTTTTTATCAAGGCCGTTGTTCAGCACCGCCTGGTCTGCAATAAACTCCAGGTTCTGGCGGATGGCATGACGTATGAGCCATGCAAAAGGATTATACCAGTTGAGAATGCAGAGTATTTCGCTCCAGATAATGTCGAACGAATGCTTCTGCTTTACGTGTACAAATTCGTGCAGGATAATATCGTTCAGCTCTTCCTCCGTATGCAATGCCGTATTTACATAAATCGCATCGCCAAAAGAAAAAGGGATAACATTTTCATCAACATGGTAAACGTTCGCGTGCGGATGATACACCGGCACCGCAGTGCGGCGGATGCGCCGGAGCGAATTCCATTGTATGATCAGCCGCACAAGCAATACCATCGATCCCGCAAGTATCAGCAGCCCTGCGATCATCATAGGACTTAAAAAACTAAATGAATTGACTGCTACCGGTTGCTGTTGAAAATTGATAACAGGTATGTATTTCACCAGGCTGATATCCTGCAGCTTGCCAGGTTGCACATAGCTGTAGAGATTGACAAACGGGATGAGGAATGCCAGCATGGAATACGCTACCAGGTAGCGCCTGTTCCATTGATAAAATGTCAACGGCCGCAGCATGAACCGGTAAAAAAGATAGGCAACGCCCAACGCGATGGACCATTTCAGCAGGTATTGAAAAACGTCTTGCATACGGTATCGTTTTTATTTGCTTTTACCTGATTCGATCATGTCGATGATCTCCTTCAATTCTTTCGGGCTGAGTTTTTTCTGCTGCACGAAGAAATTCACCAGCTCCTTATACGAATCGGAAAAATAATTTTTCACCACACCGTTCATGAAATTCTTTTTATAATCCGCTTCGCGAAGGGCTGGCTTATAGATATAGTTGTTGCCAAGAAGCCGGCTGGTGAGGTAGCCTTTTTTTTCCAGGTTCTTAATGGTAGAAGCAACGGTGGTGTAAGGCGGCCTGGGTTCTTCCATCATGTCGAGTATCTGCTTAACGTTCCCTTCCTCTATCTTCCAAACGGCCAGCATGGCATCTTCTTCCTGGCGGGATAATTTTTCCATATCTACGATGTTTTCGTAAATCTACGGAAGTTTCGTAATCAACCAAAATATTTTTGTAATCGTTATAGTTAAAAGTCGTTCTGACAATATGTCTACAGTTGAAGAAAATGATATGGGGCCCGGATAGAGAAAGGTAAGATACAGGTAAGATACAGAGCGAAGGTCCATTTTGTCAGTGGCCTAATCCGCTACTTAGAATCCGGGGAGAGTTCTTAGCTTTGGGCTAAATAGTAAACTGTGAAGACGTTACTGACCACCCTATTTATTTTTTCCGTTGCTTTTGCACAGGCGCAAACCGATTCCGCCCAGTCAAGTCCCCAGCCTTTTCCCGATGTACCGGCTTTTGAATTGCTTAGCCTCGATAGCGCAACCTTCATCACAAAAAAAGATCTTAAGTCCCAGCCGCTGCTGCTGATGTATTTCAGCCCCGATTGCGACCATTGCCAGCACCAGGTAGAGGACATGATTAAGAACATGACGTTGTTCAGCAATATCCAGATCATACTGGCCACTCACCAGCCATTCGAGAACATGAAGGGATTCTATGAGAAGTATAAGCTTTCGCAGTATCCCAACATCCGTATAGGACGAGATACCAAATTTTTCCTGCCGCCCATATTCCGTATGCGCAACCTGCCTTACCTGGCCCTTTACGATAAGGAAGGAATACAACTAACGAAGTTTGATGGCAATGCAACGATTGAGCAGTTGAAGAAGGCTTTTGGATTATAGTTGGAGGGGGAAAACGGAACGCGGATCATCAGGATTATTAGGATTTGCGCTGATAAATTTAATAGGCATCATAATACTTCCCGCGTAAATCATCCCGATAGCTATCGGGATCCTGATGATCCGCGTTCCGTTTTCTAAGCCAAAATTGGCTTCACCCCAAACCCGAAACTCTATTCCCCTATCTTTGCCGCCAACTCATTTTTCCTCACCATAAAATGCTTATGTAATGAAAGTTACTGTTGTAGGCGCCGGCGCTGTTGGAGCAACCTGTGCCGATAACATTGCCCGTAAGGAACTCTGCGAAGAACTGGTTTTGCTGGACATCAAAGAGGGCCTGGCCGAAGGAAAGGCGCTTGATATGACGCAAACCGCTACCCTGCTCGGTTTCGATACAAGGATCACAGGCAGCACCAACGATTATGCAAAGACCGCCGGCAGCGATGTGGTGGTGATCACTTCCGGTATTCCCCGCAAACCGGGCATGACGCGTGAAGAACTGATAGGCACTAATGCCGGCATCGTCAAGGGCGTTACTGAGAACCTTCTTAAGCATTCGCCTGATGCCATCGTAATTGTTATCAGCAACCCGATGGATACCATGACCTACCTCGCTTTGCAAGCCAGCGGCCTGCCCAAGAACAGGATCATAGGCATGGGGGGAACGCTGGACAGCGCAAGGTTCAAATGCTACCTGAGCCAGGCGTTGAATTGTTCAGCCAACGATCTGAATGCAGTTGTTGTAGGCGGACACGGTGATACCACCATGATACCCCTCATTCGCTTTGCTACCTGGAACAGCGTTCCGGTAACCAATTTCCTGAGCGCCGACCAGCAGAAGCAAGTGGTCTCTGACACCATGGTAGGTGGCGCTACACTTACCAAACTGATAGGCACTTCAGCCTGGTATGCACCCGGTGCAGCCGGAGCAGCTTTGGTGGAAAGCATTGTGCGCGATGAAAAGAAATTATTTACCTGCTGTGTAAGCCTCGAAGGCGAATACGGCCAGAAAGATATTTGCCTGGGCGTACCTGTAGTAATAGGCAGGAAAGGCTGGGAAAAGATCATTGATTTTAAACTGAATGAAGAAGAACAGGCATCGTTCAATAAGAGCGCAGAAGCCGTGAGAGCGATGAATGATGTGCTGAAGACGTTGTAGGTTTATTGATTAAGCTATGAGCTATGAGCTACGAGCCGCGAGCAACAGC
>JBAVMD010000621.1:0-9815 GCA_049689695.1 Chitinophagaceae bacterium
CTTCTGTGGCTCGCAGCTCGACGCTCATAGCTCGCAGCTTCTCTCAAACCTTGAGAATATCCCTCACAAACCCATGATACTCGTCATACCCCGGCAGATTATTATGCCCGCCGCCGTGTATCCTGATGAGCGTGATCTTATCTGGATTAGATTTTTGCAAATTCTCACTGTGCCTGATAGGGATCAGCCAATCACGCGTTCCATGAATAATATAAACCGGGCAGCGTACCCGCCTGATCCATCTGTCTGTTCGTAAATGATAACGCAGCACCAGCCGGACCGGCAGAATCGGAAGAAAACGTTCTACAACTTTGGAGAAACTGTAATAAGGCGCATCGAGAATAAGGTAGCGTGGGGAATTATCCGACGCGAGCTTGGTGGCAAACCCGCTTCCCATGCTTCGGCCGTATAAAATAAGATGGTTCTCAGGGTATTGTTTTTTCAGCTGCTCGTACACGAATTGCATATCATTCAGCATAGCATCTTCACTGCGTTTGCCGGTACTTTTGCCAAAGCCGCGGTAATCAACCAGCACAACATCATAATTGTACCTGTAAAAATCGCGGGCATATTTAGCCCAGCCTTTGATGCTGCGGGTATTGCCGTGAAAATAAAGAATAAGTCCTGCGGGCTCGGGACGAAAAAAATGCAGACCGTTGATCTGAACGCCCGGTTCTACATCAAAGAACAATTCGCGGAAAGGAACATCGTATTTGTATATGAAACCGGGCTTGAGCTTTTCAGGCTTGAAAATAAATTTCTCCTGCACAAGGTAAACCACTACCAACAGGGCAGCGTAGCCTGCTATGATATAGAGCAATGTTGGCGACATGGGGGTTGATTGGCTGATATGATAATTAGCTGATTAGCTGATTGGTCAATCAGTCATTAGTCATTAGGTCATTTGGTAGTGAAACTAACAATAAACCAGTAAACCAATAAACTAATAAACTCAACGCAGCTCATCAACTAATCAGCTAATCATCCAATCAGCTAATTCACTCATTATCCTCAAATATTCGTTTCAGCTTGATGGCTGCTACGGGCGCCACTATCAGCGGGAATTTTTCGATGGTAACGCTGGCAGGGTCAAGGCCAAAGCCGCGTTCTTCTGATAAGCTCCATTCCTTGAGCATGAAATGAATTTTCATGATCACTTTTTCAAAGAAAGGCAGCTCGTTGTCCTGGCTCAGGTATTTTTCCATTACAATGAACTGGAAGTCGCCCACCACGTTGTTGCGCTCAAGACTTTCGTAACGGCTGGTAATGTTCACTTCCTTGTTCTTCACCAGGTCTTCCACTACTTTACGGAACAGCAGGTTGATGCGCGGCTCTATACGGAAACCCAGCCTAAACTCTACACGGATAATATCATTAGGAATAATGTGGTCAACTGTATACTCGCAGGTGTAAGGATCATCCACTGTATCTACGTGAACGAACCAGTAAATATCAGCCCGTTTCGGTTTTTTATTCAGAATGGAATAAATGATCTTATGCTCTATCTCTTTAGGATTATTGGCGCTGCTCATGTACACCAGGTGCGTGGCGTATTTGGGAACGGTTTTATCGTTGCTGAGCTCCTGGATCTGCGGAATGTAATGCTCCAGCCGAACAAATTCCACGTACCTGTTCTTGATGCGGCGTGCCCTGAACCAAACGTACATCACAAGGAACATGATGCCGCCTACTACGAAAGTAGCATAACCGCCATGAGGGAATTTTTCGATGTTGGCAACAAGAAAAGCAAGTTCCACCGTTAGATAGACCCCCAGGAATAAATAAATAAACAACGAATTGATTCGCCGCGCCACCATAAAGTTTGCAAACAGGATAGTGGTCATCAACATCGTAACAATAATCGCAAGTCCGTATGCCGCCTCCATGCGCGACGATTCCCTGAAAAACAGCACTACCCCGGAACAGCCCAGGAACATCATGATATTAATTGCGGAAATAAAGAGCTGCCCTTTTTCTTCCGAAGGATAATTGATGCGGACCTTGGGCCATAAGTTCAATCGCATGGCCTCACTGATAAGCGTGAACGAACCCGATATCATTGCCTGGCTGGCTATGATGGCCGCGGTAGTTGCAATGACCACGCCGGGTATTACAAACCATTGCGGCATCAGATCAAAGAAGGCATTAATGCCCATGGACTCCCTGAATTCTGGACTGATGGTTTCACCGGAAAGATGCGATAACATGAATGCGCCCTGCCCAAAGTAGTTCAGTAGGAGCGATGCCTTTACATAACCCCAGGATGCGCGGATATTACTTCGCCCGCAATGGCCCAGGTCAGAATACAATGCCTCGGCGCCTGTTGTGCAAAGGAATACCGCCCCAAGCAGCCAGAACCCGCCCGGGTATTTTACCAGGAACTGAATGGCGTAATAAGGGTTTAGTGCCTTAAAAATGCTGAGGTCGTCAAATACATGCACAATACCCAGCACGGCCAGCATAGTGAACCAGACAAGCATGATGGGACCGAACATCTTTCCGATGGAAGCAGTTCCGAATTGCTGAAGGAAAAAGAACGCTGCAATAATACCAAGCACTATATATACGATGGTCTGCTGCGGGAGGTTATGCAAAGGTTTTAATTCCCGCAAACCTTCAATGGCCGAAGTAATCGAGATAGGAGGAGTGATAATGCCGTCTGCCAGCAGGGCTGCTCCGCCAAGTACCGCAGGCATGATCAGCCATCTTTTTTGCCTTCGCACCAAAGCATACAAAGCGAATGTTCCGCCTTCACCCCGGTTATCGGCGCGCAATACAAGCCATACGTATTTTAAGGTTGTTTGTAGTGTAAGTGTCCAGATGATGCAGGAGAGGCTGCCAACGATCAGAAATTCATCTACCGTCCGGTTCTTTACTATGGCATTGAATACGTAGAGTGGTGATGTGCCTATATCTCCGTAAATAATACCCAACGCAATGAGAAGTCCTGCCGCTGTAACGCTTTTATTCTGTTTACCCACGTTGAAAGCTTGAACTGTTTGTCAGAGGGTTCATAAGAAATACGCTCCGGCAGGGGCCGAAGCAATTACAAAGGTATAGGGAAAAACAAATAAACAAAGAATTGTTAATCACGGGCGCTGGCGAAGATTTACAAGACAACCGGCGTGGATTGTGCAGCGTCTTGACTAAAGGCTTTGCCTTTGGTTGGAGGTTCGAGGTTAGAAGTTGGAAGTTCTCACGTGTTGTAAGAACTTCCAACCTCGTCCCGATAGCTATCGGGACCAACCTCAAACCAAAGCGGTCGCCGCTCATGAAAACGGCCAGCAAGCCTATTCAACTTTTAATTAACTTCCGTTTTATAAATTTCATGCTGAAAAAGGATTTTAATATGCGATTTGTTTGCCTCCTGGCAGTCTGTTTTCTTGCAACGCTTGCGCCTGCTGCATTGTTTGCGCAAAGGATAAATTATTCGGAACCTGAAAGGGAAGACAGCCGCCGTACCAATTTTGAGATCATCGGAAAAGTAGAAGGCAATTACCTTGTCTTTAAAAGTAACCGGTCTGAAAATGCCGTAAGTGTATATAATACCGAGATGAAACTGGTGACCAGGACCAAGCTAGACTTCATGTCTGATCGCTGGATCAATGCAGATTTTATAGCCTACCCTGATTACGCTTACATGATCTACCAGTACCAGCGCAAGAATGTAGTGCATTGCACCATGGTAAAGCTGGATGGCTTGGGCAAGCCGGTAGGAGATCCTGTTGACCTCGATACTACCCAGATCGGCTTTGCGGCCAGCAATAAAATATATACCACGCTGGTGAGTGATGATAAGCAGAAGATCATGGTATTCAAGATCAACAGTAAGAACCAGCAGAATTTCCTGTTCACCACCCTGCTGTTCGACAGCAATATGAAGCTGATAGTGGATAAGAAGCGCCTCTGGCTGCCGATGGAAGAAAGGAACGATTATTTCACCGATTTCCTCATTGATAATGATGGCGACCTGGTATTTGGCAAGCTGGCCCGCACCAACTCCAATAATTATATTACCAAAGTGTCGCTTGTTACAAAGGCTGCTGCCGCTGATAGTTTCAGGGTGCAGGAGTTGAGCACAGGAGATAAGATGCTGGATGAGGTAAAGCTCAAAACCGATAACAGCAATAAGCGTTACCTGTTCACTGCATTTTATTATAAACAGCGCCGCGGTAATATAGAAGGATTGTATGCCGCAACCTGGGACAAGGCCAGCAGTTCCTTGTTCAAAGAAACATTCATTGTATTTAATGATGAGTTGCGGTCATTGGCAAAAAGCTCAGACGCCAACCTCAGGATGGCTTTTAATGATTACTTCATCAACAACATCATTACAAAAAAAGATGGCGGCTTTCTGCTGATCGGCGAATCTCAGTACACCACTTCAAGAGGCGGGGCCTTCAACCGCTGGGATTACATGCGCTGGAACAATCCATGGTTATCACCCGTGGATTATTATTACTATTCGCCTATTTACAGTCCCTGGTATTCGCCCTGGAACAGATGGGGCGGCAGCGGGCAGTCAACGCGTTACCATTCGGAAAACATTCTTATTCTTTCTTTTGACAAGGATGGAAAAGTTGTGTGGAGCAACGTAATTCCCAAGAGCCAGTACGATGATGAAACAGATAACCTCATCTCGCACCAGATTATGAATACCGGCGGTGAACTGCATTTCCTGTTCAATCAGTACGAACGGAAAAATTTGTTGCTGAACGATCAGAGCGTCGGGCCTGATGGAAAAGTTACCCGCTATCCAACATTAAAAAATCTCGATAAAGGATACGATTTTATGCCGAGACATGGCAAGCAAGTGAGCGCCTGGGAGATGTTAGTGCCATGCACCTATAGAAATTATCTTTGTTTCGCAAAGGTGGAGTTCTAAATTAGCGGAAAATTGAGCTATTAGTGGTAGGACTATTTAAGCGCAAAAATCCAGGAAATGCTATTTTACTGCTGGTTTATGCGTTGATCCTCAAATTCCCCATTTTCCTGCATCCGAAAGTGCCGGTTCAATCGCCAACAGACAGCTACCTGTACGCAAAGGTGCTGGGCTTTCTGCTGGTGGTCTCGGATAGTGCTGGCGTGGTCTTTTCCCTGTTGTCTTTTTTTATTTTGTTTATCGAAGCATCGCTGTTCAACAGGATAGCTAATCACCACAAGCTTTTTCCCAAGCCTAATTTCCTGGCGGGTATGTCGTACCTGTTAATCACTTCGCTGGTGCCTTCGTGGAGTTATTTTTCTGCGCCATTACTGGTAAATCTGCTTATGATCTGGGCATGGTACCGCATGCTTAACCTGTATAGTACTAATCAGCCGGGAGCGGCTATATTCAACATCGGCATTTTGATAGGCATTTGCGCCATGCTGTATTTTCCTTCTATTGTATTTGCCTTGCTCATGCTGTTTGCGTTAGTGACCATGCGGCCTTTCAGGATCAGGGAATGGATCATTGGATTGATAGGCGTTACCACGCCTTATTATTTTCTTTTTATTGCTTTATATCTGGGTGGCAGCTGGAGCTGGAAAATGGTATTTCCCGGAGTAAGGTTTCAACTGCCGGCCATACCTTCTTCCGTATGGATCACAGTAAGCATAGCGCTACTGGTGATACCATTTATAGTCGGCGGGTTCTTCGTGCAGAATAACCTGAACAAGATGCTGATACAGGTAAGAAAAGGCTGGAGTTTGCTTTTATTATACCTGATGATAGGCGCCGGCATTATTTTCATGAATAACGATGCTTCTTATACCAACTGGATGCTTACTGCGCTTCCATTTGCTGCCTTTCATGCGGCCGCTTATTACTTCCCGTCACAGCGGTTATTTCCCACGCTTTTGCATTGGCTGATATTTGGATTTGTATTGGTTGTGATGTATGGCCAGGTGATTAGCTAATGAAACATTCTGATTTAATACAAAAAAAGCACGGATTGAAAGAAGGATTTAAGGATTTCACGGATAAGAGCGCCGTAGTAATTTTTAAAACTATCTGTTTGTATAAAAAAATCCGTGAAATCCTTAAATCCTTCTTTCAATCCGTGCTTTCTTTCATTATTTATCTCATCGGCTAATTATCTTTGCCCCTTCCCAAATACATCTCAATGAAATTCGGCATAGTTGTTTTCCCCGGCTCTAATTGCGAGAGGGACATGCAGGATGCCCTGCAGAATGACCTGAATAAAGAAGTAGTAATGCTCTGGCACAAGGACAAAGATCTCAGCGCTTTCTCCACTTCGGATTGCATCATTCTTCCCGGCGGCTTTTCTTATGGGGATTATATGCGTTGCGGCGCCATCGCCCGCTTCAGCCCTATGATGCAGAGCGTGATAGACTTTGCTAATAAAGGCGGTAAGGTATTCGGCGTATGCAATGGCTTCCAGATCCTTTGCGAATCTCATCTGCTGCCAGGCGTGCTCATGCGCAATACCAATCAGCAATACATCTGCCGGAACATCTTTCTAAAGGGCCTTGGTTCAGAAGATAAGCCCCTCATGATCCCTATTGCCCATGGGGAAGGAAGGTATTATGCTGACGATGCCACGCTCGACAAGTTGGAATCCGCCAACCAGGTGCTTTACCGTTATTGCGATGAGCAGGGCAATATCATCGCCTCGGCCAATCCCAATGGCGCCTCCAGGAACATTGCCGGCATCACCAATGCCGCAGGGAACGTATTTGGGATGATGCCCCACCCGGAAAGAGCCTGCTCTCCGGCTTTGGGAAACATTGATGGCCGCATAATCCTGCAAACACTGCTCATGAATTAACGCTTTATGCCCTGATTAACTCAATTTGCCGTTTTTTAGAATTTCATTAGGATACTATCAACGAATTTTGGGCACCGATTCAGTTACCAAAAACAGATTCCATGAAGCAATTGTTACCTATTCTTGCCCTCCTCGTTACAAGCACAGTAGTTACAAACAGCGTTTTCGCCCAGTCTGATAAAGAAGTTCAATGGACATTTGCCGCAAAAAAAGTTTCAGACAATACCTATGAAATTCACATGACCGCCAGGGTTAACGACGACTGGCATATCTATTCACAGGATGCGGGTGAAGGCCCTTTTGCCACAGCTATCACCTTTAATAAAAATCCGCTCGTGAATTTTGAGGGTAAGGTGAAGGAATCTGGCAAAATGAAAAAAGTATTTGAAAAAAGCTTCGATACAGAAGTGCGGTACTATGAGAACATGGTCAGTTTTGTTCAGGTGGTAAAACTGAAAGGGAAAGTAAAGACGAATCTTGCGGGTAAAGTGGAGTTCATGGTATGTAACGATTCAAGATGCCTTCCGCCGGCCGCAGTTGATTTCAAGATCAATATCGGCGGATAATGATAATAGCGCTTAACTTTATTAAAACGGGTTCTATCTTCAGAACTCGTTTGTTTTTTTAACCCGATGTTCATGAGACTGATCTTTACTTTCTTTATTTCCTTTTTTGCGCTGCTGGTTACTGCCCAGGATTCTACCCTGTACAAATGGGAGGTTACCAGTAAAAAGATCAGTAATGGTTCTTATGAATTGCGGTTCACCACCCAGGGCGCAAAAGGCTGGCAGTTGTATGCGCCCAACGAGATCATTAGCGAAGTAGCCGCAGCAGAATTATTATTTACCGATTCCACTATTGCAGTACAAAAGCCTTACGGCGAAGAAGGCACTGCTACGCGAATTGTTTCGCCCGCATTTGACAATGCAGCATTCAAAGGATATGAAGGGCCCGCTGCTTTTGTTTTCACCATCAATATTAAGGGGGAAGTTCCTGCGCAGCTCATTGGCACCATGAACTATACTTACGGCAAAGACATTGAATTCTATCCGCTCAATCCATTTTCATTTACAGTGCCGCTTGAAGGTGGCGTGGCCTCAGCTTCGAGAATAAAAATTCCTTCCATCGAGCTCACTAAACCTTTAGTGGCCGTTGGCGGAACGGGTGTAGAAGGATCTAACAGTCTATGGAAAATATTTCTGCTTGGAGTGCTGGGTGGATTGTTAGGTTTGATCATGCCCTGCACATTTCCGATGATACCCCTCACCGTTTCATTTTTTACCAAGCAATCGGGCAACAGCAGGCGGGGAGTTTTCAATGCCTTCATGTATGGCTTTTTCATTTTCCTGATCTATGTTCTCCTGAGCATTCCGTTTTATTTTTTAGATGCCGGCAATTCAGATATTCTCAATAATATTTCTACCAATGCCTGGCTGAACATCTTTTTCGCCGTGGTATTTTTTGTATTTGCGCTTTCGTTCTTTGGCCTGTTTGAAATAGCATTGCCCGGTGCCGTTACCAACAAGGTAGACTCACGTTCTAATCTCGGTAGCCTGGGTGGCATTTTTTTCATGGCGCTTACGCTGGCTATAGTTTCATTTTCCTGTACCGGCCCTATTCTGGGCACTTTGCTGGTAGGCGCTTTAAATGAAGATGGAGGTGCTGTTCAATTAACGGTGGCTATGGCGGGCTTTGGATTGGCGTTAGGATTGCCTTTTGGATTGTTTGCATTGTTCCCTCGCTGGCTTTCATCGCTTCCAAGAAGCGGGAGCTGGATGAACACCGTGAAGATCGTTTTTGCTTTTGTGGAGCTGGCTTTGATGATAAAATTCCTTTCCAATGCAGACCTGGTGATGCATTGGGGCATATTGAAAAGAGAAGTATTCTTCGGGATATGGGTTTTGCTGGGTTTGGCCACTACGCTTTATTTATTCGGGATACTTAAGTTCCGGCACGATCCGCCGCCGAAAAAGCTTGGCGCACCCAGGATCATTACCGGTTTGATATTCCTGGCATTTACTATTTACCTGGTTCCCGGCCTCACCAACACCAAGTATGCCAACCGCCCTTTGATCAGCGGCTTTCCGCCTCCACTTACTTACAGCGTTTACGGCCATGAAGATTCAAAGGGCAAGGGCGTAGAGCCCGATGTGACCAATGATTATGAAAAAGCAATTGAGCTGGCGAGAAAAACCAATAAACCTGTGCTGATCGATTTCACCGGTTGGGCATGCGTGAACTGCCGCAAGATGGAAGAGAACGTATGGACGCAAGAGCAGGTGAAGGATTTGATCGAAAAGAATTTCATCCTGGTATCCTTGTATGTTGATGACCGCAAGACGCTTCCGGCAAAAGACCAGCAGCAATATAAAACCTCAGACGGATCTGTGAAGGCGATAGAAACCATCGGCGATAAATACGCTACGTTTCAATCAGAAAATTTTAAGAACGCATCACAACCGCTTTATGCCATCATATCGCCTGACGAAAAACTTATGAACCTTCCGGTAGGTTACATGCCCGATGCCAATGAATATGCAGCCTGGCTGAAATCAGGTTTAGATGCCTTCAAATCCATAGCCGGCAAAGAATTGCGCCGATAGCTAAAAAGCCACTGTATAGCCTTTTGCATGCAATGACCTAAAATTGGCTGGAATTGAATCAAATGTGGTAGCATCGTGCATAATTATGCTGCTAAATTTGATCTTATAAAAAGGGCATGCTATGGAAACAGCTACAATACCTCAATTTAACGCCGAAAAATACAAGCAAACTACGTTTGAACAATGGCAAACGGCAGCAGAAGCCTGGTACCGGTGGAGCCCTTTGCTTGAGCAATGGCTGGGCAAGGCAACGGAAAAAATGATTGAAATGGCCGGGATTGACACTGGTCACCGGGTGCTTGACGTTGCAGCTGGAGCCGGTGAGCAATCGATGAGTGTGGCAAAAAAAGTTGGCCCATCAGGATATGTGCTCGCTACTGACATTTCACCCAACATTCTCCAATTTGCGCAAACGATGGCAAACGATGCCGGTGTGCATAAT
>JBAVMD010000622.1:0-5588 GCA_049689695.1 Chitinophagaceae bacterium
ATGGAGCACCTGATGAGCGGACCATCGGAAAGGTCAAACACATGCCGCTGTTGCGCAAGCGCAAGCATGTTAATAGATTGCTCTGCTACTGTCGCACTTTGATTACACAGGTCTTCAAATTCAATAGCTGCTTCTGTTTCTGTTACCAGCTTTATCTTTTGCAATACTTCGCCTTCACGTGTGACAAATACAGTTCTTAAACTTTCATGCCTGTCCAGCAATTGTGTCCAGGCCTGCCGGTAAGCATTTATGTCAAATATCTTTTTCCATGAATAACGCAGCACCATGTTGTAAGCCTGAGCGCCTCCCTCCTGTTGCGCTGCAAACCAGATGCTGCGCTGGCCGGATGAAGTCACATGGTATTCAGCCGGAGCGATCTTTTCAATTTGAAGGTATTCATCCTTTGATTGAGCGTCGATGAACTTAGCAAGCCTTTGCGGTGTCTGATACAGGAAAATGTCGCGGATACTCAACTTCACGCCAAATTCTTTGTACAAGACAGATACCATGCGCATTGCCTTAAGTGAGTGGCCGCCCAGCTCGAAGAAATTATCATCAACACCAACTGTGCTCACTGATAAAATATCTCTCCAGATATCCAGCAGCTTATGCTCTGTATCTGTTGAAGCAGCTTTATAGATTGCATGATGAACTGCGAGTGCGGATTGCTGCTGTAACAATACCCGGTCGATCTTGCCGCTGCTTGTTTTGGGCAATTGATTTAACACAATGAATTTAGCCGGTACCATGTACGCAGGCAGGCGATCACTCAGAAATTCTTTTAATTGTTCCTCCTGCGGTTCGCGTGAAGCAACAAAAGCGATCAATTGCTTTTCTTTGTCGTTATAAATAACTACCACTTCGTTACCTGCGGCGAACAAGCGGATGGCTTGTTCTACCTCTCCCAATTCAATCCGGAACCCGCGCAGCTTAACCTGCTGGTCGTTGCGCCCGCGAAACTCGATAAGCCCTTTGCTGTTCCAGCGGCCCAGATCGCCTGTTCGATACAATCTCCCGTATTGCGGATGATGAATGAATTTCTCGCGTGTCAATTCTCCACGCTTCCAGTAACCCGCAGCCAGTCCTGCACCTCCGATGAACAATTCTCCCCATACACCAATACCAGTTTGCTGCTGGCTTTCATCCAGCACACGCACGTTTGCATTCAGCAAAGGATAGCCGATGGTATTGTATTGAACAGCGATCGGTAGTATTACCTCTTCAACGGTTGTATATACGCAGGCTTCAGTAGGCCCGTACAGGTTAAACAATCTTGCGCGTGAAGAAAATATTTCTGAAAACAAATTGCAGGTATCGGTAGTGAGTATTTCTCCTGCCGCCAGTACATAGCGCAGGCTGCATGCTGATCCTGATTCTTTAAGGTGCAATAACAATACCTGTAAAAATGAAGGCGTAATATCTATCAGGTCTGCCTTATGCCGGTTCAGAAAATCCACCAACCTATAAGGATCTGTTTTTATTTCTTCGGGTGATATGATAAGCGTTGAGCCGGAAGCCAGTGCGCCAAACAACTGTCCAACAGACACATCAAAATTGATGCTTGCATTGAGATATATTCTTAGCGGGTGCGAGCTGATGCCTTCGATAAATTCATGATACCATTGGCAAAGATTCGTTAGTGATGCATGTTGCACCAACACCCCTTTTGGATTTCCTGTTGAACCAGAGGTATAGATCATGTAAACCGGATCATCGGCAGTATTAACTGTATTGGGATTTTCTTTTGAGTAATTCGAAAATTCAATAGCATGCCAATTGACTACTGCGCAGTCGAGCTCCAGGAAATGATCATTTTCCGTGATCACAAATTTTACTTCACTGTCCTTTATCATAAACAGCTTTCGCTGCAAGGGATAAGATGGGTCAATGGGAACATAGGCCGCACCCGATTTAAGAATGGCATAAATGGCCAGGACCATTTGCTCACTTCGGGCGACCATTACACCTACGCGATCGCCGGGTTTGACCGCCCTATCGTTACGCAGGAAATGCGCGGCCTGGTTTACTTTTTCATTAAATGCATGGTAAGTAAGTGCGCTGTTGTTCAATTGCAATGCAATGGCCTCGCTGTTCTCAGCAGCCTGCTGTTCCAATAATTCAATGACGGTTTTATTCCAGGGTTGCGGGCACACTGTATCGTTAAATACTTCATTGATCAATGCCTGTTCGCCCAGCGGTACAAAATGTAACTCCTGCACCATTTTACCAGGATGAAGCATTGCGTCATTCAACAACTCTTCAAAATACAGCAGCATACGTTCAGCAGTTTCTTCGAGGAAGAGGTCGATGTTATAGCTGATGCTCAGCAACGCAGCATCGGTGAACTCAACAAAGTCGAAGCTCAGGTCGAATTTGCTAAAACTGGATTCGCCATCGGTTTGTAATGAGAACGACAGATCACCGGCCGGCACTTCATGGCGCTGATGATTCACCAGCACATCAAAAATGGGTGAACGTGAAAGGTCTTTTTTCAGATCAAGGTCTTCCACTATCTGATCGAAGGGATAGGACTGATGCGCCAGTTGCTGCACCAATTGGTCCCTCACCTGTTGCAATAACAGCGAGAACGAAATATCTTTCTTCAACCGCAAGCGGAATGGCAATACGTTCACGTAAAATCCAAGCTGGTCCTGCAACTCCGCCCGGTCGCGACCGGCAACGGGCATACCTGTGATCAGATCATCCTGGTGGGTGTAGCGGTGAAGTAAGGCATTCAAACATGTATAAAAGAAGGTAAAAGGACTGCAACCATGGTGTTCGCTTATTTGCCTGATCTGCTTCATAGTTTGCGCGGAGATCATCAGGCTGCATTGTTTGCCACGATATGTTTTCCTGGCAGGGCGAGGCAGGTCGGCCGGCACTTCCAGCACCGGCAACTCGCCTGATAAAGTTTCTTTCCAATAATTGCGGGATGCGGCCAGTTCACCTGAATCCGTCTTCTCATTTAACCAGGCAGCATAGTCTTTGTATCGATAAGCCAGCGGCTTAAGTGCAGGAGATATATTTTGTGCGTAAGCCTGGTATGCTTCTTCCAACTCACGCTTAAAGATGTTGACAGACCATGCATCTGAAATGATGTGGTGCATGTTCAGTACGCAACTTGTTTCGGCAGTTGCAGTTCTGAACAATGATATGGTGAACAGCGGCCCTTGCTGCAGATCGAACACGCGGTTGTTTTCGCCTTGCACTGCTTTATCTATAAGGGCCTGCTTGTTCTCTTCATGAATGATGTTGTAGTATTTTACAGAAGGCTGAAAGGATTCTACATCTATAATAACCTGCATTGCCGTTGCTTCCCGCTCAACAAAAACTGTTCTCAATATTTCATGGCGTTCAACCATATATTGCACAGCTTTGCTGAAAGCCTGTTCTTCAATACTCACGGGCACACTATAAGTATGTACAATATTATAGGCGCTAAGCTGCTCCTCCAGCTGGTGAATGATCCAGAGCCTTTTCTGAGCATGTGAAAGCGGGTAAGCGGCTTGCCCATCCTGCACCTTAGCAATGGGAATGTATTCTGTTGCCGATTGCCCATTTATCACGGCAGCAAGGCGGCGTATGGTACGTGTTTCAAAAATATCCCTGATGCTTACCTCTACTTTCAGTTTCGAGAAGATCATCACCATCATGCGCATTGCTTTCAGCGAATGACCACCACGCTGCCAGAAATCATCATCAATGCCTATCGGCTTTTGCTGAAGTAATTCTTCCCATATCTCTACCAATATGCTTTCTGATTCGTTTTCGGGAGCTGCGTAATGTTCATCGATCCTGTCAATAGCTGCAATCCTTTCGATCAACGCTTTCCGGTCGTTCTTTCCACCGGGAGCCTTTGGTAATGCTTCTATCGAATAAACACCGGAGGGAACCATGTAGGCCGGCAGGCTTTGCTGCAGGAATTGATAGAGCTCATTTACGGATGAGCCATTTTTCCAAACCACAAAAGCATTCAGTTCTTCATGCCCCTGCAAATTGGTATACACGACTGCTGCATCTTTTACTTCAGGATGCGCAACGATCCTATTTTCTATCTCCGCAATTTCGATGCGGTATCCCCTCATCTTCACCTGTCCGTCCCTTCTTCCTGAAAATTCTATCTCACCCTGGTCGTTCCAGCGGGCAAGGTCACCCGTTCTGTACAAACATCCGAATTGCGGATGAGTAATAAACTTTTCTGCAGTAAGTTCGGGCTGGTTGCAATAACCTTGCGCAAGTCCTGTTCCTCCAATCAGCAATTCACCAAATATGCCTGCAGGAACGGGCTGCAAAAATCCATCTGTTATAAATACATTCACATTGGGCAAAGGCTTGCCAATGCTGCTGAGGTAATCTTCATTAAATTCATCGATTACTTTAAAACTCGCGTCTACACAGGTTTCTGTAGGCCCATATACATTGATGAGCTTTGCATGTGGCAGCAATTCATAAAATAATCGCACGGTTTGTTTCTGAAGGATCTCACCACCAGCAAGCATATATTGCAATGAACCGATCTTATAATTATTCTCCTTAATTGCCTGCAAGAGCAACTGAAGAAAAGAAGGTGTTAGGTCTGTAACATTCGTTCCTCCCTCCTGCAGCGCCCTGATGTATTTCACAGGACTTGTTCTTTCTTCTTCTGAAATAATCTGCAGTGCCGAGCCGGAAACCAATGGTGGGAAAAGCTGTTTTACAGAAGCATCAAAACTTATGGAAGCGGTTACCATTACTACCCGGGCTTCCTTATCATACAATAATTCTTTCAGCCAGTTACAAAGATTGAATAATGCCCGGTGCGGGATCATTACACCCTTAGGTTTTCCGGTGGAGCCGGACGTATAAATGATGTATACAAGATCATCCGACGTGTTAATGCAATCCGGATTTTCGGTGGCGCAATGCTGCCAGTCCGCCTCATTCCATCTTAATAGATTTCCTTCATGCCAGCGTCCATATCCATTATCTGTTACAAGCAGGCTGATATCGCTGTCGTTTGCCATGTACTTGCAACGGTCCGCAGGATATGCCGGATCGATGGGTACATAAGCAGCTCCGGCCTTAAGTATTGCAAGCAGGGTAATGATCATGCGCTCGGAACGGTCCATCATAATGCCTACCCGGCTGCCTGCGCTGATGCTGTATTCCTTTCGCAGGTAATGCGCCAATTGGTTCGCCCTGCTATTAAGTTCGTTGTATGTTAATTTTATTTTTCCGCATTGTACGGCCAATGCATCCGGAGTTTGCGTAACCTGCGCTTCAAAAAGTTGCGGCAGGCAAACTGGCTGTCCATAATTCTTTTCAGTTTGATTGAATGATAATAATCTGCTCAGTTCATCTTCGCTCATCAACTGCAATTCGCGAACCGGCAATTCAGTATTTTTTCCCAGAAGCTCCAACAACTGGCCAAGGTGTTCACCCAGGCGAAGCATCCGCTCTTTTTTGAAAAGGTCAGTATTGTATGTTAGCGCAACAACGATCCCGTTTGCATAGCGTGTGAAATGAATAGAAAGATCGAACCTGCTCACCCCCTGCCGTTCATGCATTGTGAGCCCCGACATGATACCATCGTTGTGTTCATAATTGAT